>NZ_SPPK01000009.1 GCF_004569505.1 Dysgonomonas mossii | reverse complement strand
AACAAAAACAAGTAAAGCTAAAATAAAAATGACCCCGTCGACCAGGATATTTTAGGGGTAATAATAAAGTTTTTTCAGGGGTCAATTTAGACTTGGCAAAAGGGGGCAATCTGAACTGGATTTTCCACGTGTAGCTACCGAAACTAAAGCGTACAAGAAAATACCTGTCATCACTAACTTTGTAGATGAGAACGGAGTAGACCGTATGAAGGAAATGATTAAAGAAAATTATGACCGCATCAAAGCTGAGGCGAAACAGATTGTAGTTGAGGAATTGGAGAGAATTCGCTATGATGAGAATCTGCGACATTTGTTGCCGAAGGAGGAGTAAACGATAAGAGCCGTTCGGTGTACAAAATGTGATAATAATTAAATAGTAAAAAACAAACATTCAATATATAAAATTGGGTGTTTGTTTTTTTGTTAACTAAACGATCTTTTATTTTGAGGCAATAGTTCACAAAATGTTTTATTCACAACAACACTTCTCAACTTACTTTTATCCGTAAAACATCGGGATAAAGCTTGAATTATATCTCCATAATTATCCCATCCTTTTTCATTCTGATAATAATAAGGTTTTATCGACACACAATTTTCATGTTCAAATAGAGTTCGCAACAAAGTGTTGTCTGACAAAGCACATGAATGCCCCATAATATAAACTTGATAAGGTGCAGCATTTATCAATGATTCTAACTTTCGATAATTATTTGTTTCCAGATATTTCATTGATTTTATATTATCTAATACATGAGGGATTTTTGACTTTTCTAGTTTTTTATATTCGTCATCATATTCATCCCCATACCCGAATATTATAGGATTAGATGGATCATTTAGTTTTCCGTGTATATGAATTGTTGAGGATGAATTAAATGAGACTGAGATTGGGCTCTGGTGTTCAAATCTATATAGCTCCTCTGTATCTGTATAGTTAAATGTCAGAAAAGTGGTTTTATCTGGGGATAATAGTTCAGATATCAAATCACTTACATCAGTATTCACCTCTTTACTTGTCATTTTAGAGAGATAATCTATAAACCAATCTTTAAAGTCTTTAAATCCTTCATATGTACCACCTAATCTAAATTTTTGGGCTAGTGATGATCGTTCCTCTAACCAAATTTTTCTTTCCGGTGTATTCATGAAATTGATAATTTTAGAGGTCAAATCATCTTTGAAGTCTTTCTTGTAAAGCTCTTTTATATCACGACCGAGTATTGGGGCTAGTATAATATCACTCATCCCTTCTACTTTAGATGGTTTGGGCAAGGTTAATAGATATTCAATAAGAGCTTGTTCTATTTGCTGAAATTCTCGGTTTAGATTAATTATAGACTCTTCATCATTATTAAATTCAAGCAGTTTATCATAATAAGCTTGCTCAACATCTGACCATCCTTTATCTACATAATTTCGTGTTATACTTATCAATAAGTCGTTTGTTCCTTTTTCGAAATATTCAGAAAAAACGAATGGGGTATCATGATAACCGACATCTAGATCATTATTATTATCAAGAGCAAAAACAAAATGGAGGAGCTTTGAAATTGGGAATTTTTTATCATCATAAATTCTAGGATAACCCTTTTCTCTTAATTTTGCATCATAAAGAAAAGCTCTAAATCGAATCATTTTTCGTTTATCGACAACAATCTGATCTTTATAACTTGGTCTTTCAAAGTTATCGGTAAGTAAGTCCTCCCATAACCACTCTACGAAGTTCCCATATCCTGTTTTCATCCCGTGTGCAAGATCAAAACCATTACCAATAAGTATTATTCGATTCATTATATTTTATCGTATTTTATGTATATTATCAATCCTTTTGTGACAATAAGAAATTAAGGACATTATATCTAATGCATCTTCTTCATTTATTTCCCATTTTATTTTAACTTCATGAGCTGTTGGGTTTCTAAACATTCCATACAACCCTTTCAACAAATTAGAAAAACCTTTATGTTCTGATTTTTCACTTTCTGACACGAAATTATTGATTATGAGAATTGGAGAATCGCCTCCAAACACAGAATCAACCAATTTCCCACCATCTTCTCGAACTTCGGATATTTCTCTTATTCTATCAAACACACTTTTTGCAGCTTCCAATACAGAATGAAAATAGTTTTCAGCTAATAATTCTTCCTTACAATAATTGAAAATTTCTCGATGCGCCTTCCTTTGCTCTAATTTTGTTTTCAAATCGTCTGCTTTTCTTTGAGCTTCTGAAATTGTAGATGCCTGTTTTATCTCGCTAAACTTTCCATTTTCATTCAGTTGATATCCAATAAAGCTTAATTGTTGGTTGATTTGATTTCTTTTTTCAGCAAAGACTTCTGGGTTATTGACATATTTTGCAGGAGCTAATGCGAGTCCGATAAAGTTCAATATGTGATTTGAACATCGATTCTCATTTTGATAAATAGCAAAAGCATCGTATATCCTTTTCCATTTAGTTGAAGTGGGCGATGCATCGGCTATTTTACTTTGTGCCAATAGGTGTTGTATTTCACTACCAGTCAAACCTGAACTTGTATCTCCAAGAATTTTAGAAATGCCTTCTAACGTCGGTTGTGTAAAACAATTTCTCAGTATTGCCATAATCTACTAATGTATAATGAATTAATCTTCCCAGTTTTTCAATAAATTGATTGTTTCATTATTGGGTTTATGTTGGCTTTCAATGGTGTCGATTGATATTATTACAGGCATTTGAACCAATTGACCAGACAAAATACACATTCCCGTTCCCAATATAGGTAAGGCCTCCGTTGACACTTGATCTAGGTATGAGATAGCCTTTTCGACCATATCTAAATCTTTATTATTTACGAGCCTGTGAATAAAATAATTATGAAGTTGAGAAATAATAGTAGTGGATATATCAGACGGTCTTTGGCTTGCAATAGTGAGAAAAACTCCAAATTTTCGTCCTTCTTTAATTATTTCTTCAAATGTTTCCAATCTATAATCTTTCCATGATTCGCTTTCCCGAAGAGATTCATAGGATAAAATATTATGTGCCTCATCAATAATGATATTCAATGACTTTTCTAATTCATTGTCAGTCTTATGATTTTTGTGTTCTGAGTATAATTTGTGAGAAATAAGGAGCGGTATCAATTTCTTTATATTGATATTTGCTTCATTGAGATTTATAACAGCCAAATAATCATTATCCCAAAAGTCAATAGCACTATCCTTGATTTCTATAACTTTAGCAATATCTTTTTGGAAACTCTTTAATTTGTTTATAGCAGGGGCAATATGCTCGTTATTAGCCCTATTGGTTAGCACGTCATGAATGAGTTGAAGATATAGAAAGTGTATGATTCTTGAAATGAAATCAGATTCAAATTCATACTGTTCAACCTGTTTATAAAGTTTGGTTTCTTTTACAAAGTTTCTATTTTCAATAAAACATTGGTAATTATTAAAATCTCCCAAGTAATAACAGAATTTATCTGGTCTCCACGCAAAATCGTCAATTAATCTACCCTCCTCACCATCTTTATTAATGTATTTAGGTAAAATCTGTTCTATGTAATCCAATAGTAATTTAGACTGTACCTTGTCTGACATACATAAAATTTCCTCTATTCGCTTTCTCAGAATATTATGAAAGTAGCCTAAAGAATCATTTACACCCATAACTTTTTTATAAAATTCGAGGGTTCGCCCAATGAATGGTTGTTGTGTTTTTTCTGATGCACTTGCCAGTATGGAAAACAAGTTCTTATCTAATAAGTCATTTTCAAAAAAAGGAAGTTTGTCTTTTCCTGTACTATCCTTCGTTGATAAGTTATAGACTTTTTTATTGCTTATAATTACATTGTCACCATTATATTCACCATTAAAATCAAAAAGCAGAAATCGCGCATTTCTCTTAAACTTATCCTGATCTTCAAATGCCCTAAATAGTTGCCTATATATTTTAGCCAATGTATAAGACTTACCACTTCCCGTATTTCCAAATATCCCGATATGACTGGAGAATAGGCTATTAACACCAACATATATTTCCTGCCCCCTCTCTAAAGCAAGAGTGCCTATTTGAATAGGTTTGTCATCCTGTTTAACAAATTGGTGAATTTGTTTAAACTCTTCACTATTTAGCAGAAAACACTCATTATCTATGAGTGGCAGTTCTTTTATACCCCGCTCAAACTTTGCATTTTCAATATATCCAAGCAGTTTAGCATTGAGGATTCTGTTTATTTTATTTTCTTCTTTTCCATACTCTTGTATAAACGGCAGCTTTTCTTCTTTAATAGATTCCCCTTCAATTTTAGCAATGATTGAAATAAAGCCTTTTTCTATTTTTACATACCCCCCAACAGATACATTCTTAATTAGACTTCCCTTATATAGCAAGTGAGAAGCATTCTTTACTTTATCAACCTTAACTTTAACTTCTCTTCCTTCCACAGAAAAGACAGTCCCAATCCTAAAAATAGAATTTTCCTGTAATATATTATCAACTCTATTGTCCATTGTTATTGTTAATGGGGATCATCCTGCTGATTTGTTCGAACACTTCTGCATTTAAGGTCTTAAAATCAAAATTTACCACATTCTTTTTTAGCTTAGCTAACTTGTCTTTATCTCCTTCAGCATTAGTTTCGATAAAATTTGAAGGAGTAACAATCAGAATGTTATTGTTTTTTGATTTCCCATTGTTCAATTTAAGATATTCTTCAAACTGACTCTTTTCATCATCTGAAAAAGAGAATATAATAATCAATAATGTTGGATTAGAGTCAGCTACTCGCATTGTGATTTTAGAGATATGTTCGTCAGCAAACGAAAATCCCATAACAAACAATAGCGAATTTTCTTTTTCTAATACATTAGAATATATTCGCATCAGTTCATAAAAATGCAGGTCGAGAACTGTGTCTTTAAATTTCTGTTTGGTCGGATTTATAACAACTAACTTGTCGTAACTGTCAGTAAATGGTTTTATTGCTTTTTTATCTATTTTAGATAGCGAGTTTGCTTTAGCAACTATTTCTGCAAGTGTATCTTTTTTATCTATTTTTATAAGTACATCTTTCTTAATAGATTGTAAGGCTTTATTTGTCACTTGCACATTTTCTAACAAACTATCATGAGATAATTGTTTTATATCTGTTCCGATTGATTTCCAATCTATTGATCCATGTAGTTTTAGCAAGTTGAAAACAGGAATTTCCGATATGTTTTGATAATGAGTACTTGTTTTTGTATATGATTTTTGAAAATTACCTTCATCAAAGACCGGATTTATTCGACCTTTAAAACCATCATTGAACTCTATTCCTGTTTTTTCTGCGGCACGCTCAACAAATAAGTCGATGTTAGTACTGAATATATTGATCTGTTTATTGTGCAGCCTGCTTGCTCTGCGTACAATAATATCATTCCAGAGAATTAAAAATTGCCGATAAACCCCTAACACATCGTCAGAATAACCAACGATATCATCGTCAATCTCAGACTGAAGATTCGGCTTAATTACATCAGTAAAATATTTCGCATATATTGAAGCTCGTATAATCTCTTTTTGAGGACTATTATCCTCTTTATTTAATTCTGTTAGCCAGTTTTCAATATCACCTAAAGTATTCAGATATGGACGTGACAAGCCAGAACCAATTAAGAAATTGATGTTGCAGGATTGGATCAGTTCTTTTATTTTTTCGATTTTCATTATTTGTTACTTATAGGATTATCACAAAGATAGAGTATTTTACTGATACAGATATGAAAGCAAGACTCTATAGTTTTGTCTATTTACATTTTTCAGTTTAAACAATAAGAACAGGAGGTAAAAACACCATATTCACCAATTGCGCATAGACAACCCCAGACACAAGCTACCACCTTTTTAAAACCTTGCAATCAGTCTATTAGTAAGATGTATTTTCGCTTTGCATTAATGTTAATGCAGAATAAAAACATCATTTATTATGGATCAAAACAAAGTGAAATCCGAAGAGCCTAAAGTCTTACTGACCCAAGGCGAAGATGGCAAATTAAAAGTCATCACAGGAGAGCAGGACGGTAAATTAAAAACCGTTGAACCCACCAAAGCGAATGCCGACCAGTTTTTAAAGGTTGATACCAACAGCAACTTTCTGGAAAATTTCTTCAAAAAGATGTCGGCACAGTTCAATCACCCGTCACATACAGGGGTTTATGCTGTCGGGATGTCAGCCGTAGATAAAATAGCTGCTTTTCTTGACAAACTTATCCGTATCGATCATACCGATAAAGCTCTCGATCCGTATCGCCTTAAGTTTGATGGTAAGGTAAAGATACATATTGAGCTAACAGGTCAGTTTCAACCCTTAGATCTCAATAAACTCAATTGGAAAGATACAGAGAAGCTGGGGCTTTCGGGTGAGAAGTTGCAAGATGCCCTCAAAGCAATGGTTTATGGGCATAAGTCACCCGGATTGGTCGATATCAAACCGACTATTGACGGTAATGAGTTCCCGATGCAGGCTCGCTTATCATTGGAACCACAGGAGGATGGTAGCATCAAGCTGGTAACCCATCCCAAACAGGAACAGCCCGATTTTGACAAACCATTCATGGGAATAAGCTTTTCCGAGCAGGACAAAGAGCAACTCCAAAAGACAGGGCATGGTGCACGAGTCTATGAATTAGAACCCATAGCCGGAGGAGAGAAAATTCCTTCGCTTGTATCTCTCGACAAAATGACGAATAGACTCGAAGCTGTCCCCATCTCCGAAATCAATATCCCCGAAACCTTGAAAAATGCCCCTCTTTCTCCCGAACAACAACAAGGATTGAGAGAAGGTAAAGCCGTATGGGTTGAGGGCATGGATAAGAAGGTAAAACCGGGAGAAGAACCACAGAAGATAGACCGCTTCGTACAGTTCAATGCCGTCAATAAGAATTTTGATTTTAAGTTCAGTGACGAACAAAGGCAACAGCACAAGGAACAGCGACAAGCCAAACAGAGTGAAGGACAAGCACAGGAAAAGCCATTACCCAAAGCCCGTAAAGTTGATGAGGTATGGATTTATTCTAAGCAAGGTGGCATACAGCTTAGTAAAGAAGAGTTTACCAAGCTGTGTAACAAAGAACCAATCTTTGTTGAGGGCATGCAATCCCGTCCGAAACAACAACAACAAGCTGATGCTTCGGGAGCACAAAAAGTGGAAGCTACCGATCAGAAAGGACAGAAGTACAATGCATGGGTATGGGTTGACGAGAGCAGAGATAAAGTTCGCCATACTTCGAAACATCCCGATCAAGTTCGAGCCATTGAAGCGAAGCAAGCTGCTAAGGATTCTCAGAAAGTGACTCCTGCTGCCGAGAGTAAAACTCAGGTGGCTGTCAATAATGAGGGCAAGACCAACGAGGCAACTAAATATTCCAAAGAACCGCTAAAGCAAGGTCAGACACAGCCCACCGCCAAGCAAGTTGAGAAAAAGGAGCAGCAACAGGAACAAAAACAATCTCCTGCTGCCCCGAAGAAAAGCAAAGGACGAAAAATGTAGAAATATAAAATAATAAAAGGGTCTGCGACCCCAACCACTAAAAAATCAATGTTACAATGAAAATAATAATAGCGGAAAAACCCTCTGTGGCTAAAAGTATAGCAGCCATAGTCGGAGCAAACAATAAAAAAGAATCCTATATAGAAGGTAATGGATATGCCGTTACGTGGGCTTTCGGGCATCTGATCGGACTCGCTATGCCGGAGCATTACGGTATCACAGGCTTTCAAAAAGAGAACCTACCGATACTCCCAAAAGAATTTAAACTCTTGCCTCGACAGGTCAAAGAGGGGAAGGAGTATAAGAATGATCCTGGAGTGATGAAGCAACTAAAGGTTATCCGCGAGTTATTCCATCGTGGAGAATCTATAATTGTGGCGACTGATGCCGGACGAGAAGGGGAACTCATATTCCGCTATATATATGAATATATAGGATGCACCCTTCCGTTTGAAAGGCTTTGGATCAGCTCGCTTACCGACAGAGCCATTAAAGACGGCTTTAAAACCCTTCGTCCCGGAGCTGAATATGACAATCTGTACGCTTCCGCCAAAGCTCGCAGCACCGCTGACTGGCTCGTAGGCATCAATAGCAGTCAGGCTCTTTCAATCTCGGCAGGGTATGGTGTTTGGTCACTTGGCAGGGTACAAACCCCGACATTGGCGATTATTTGTAGTCGGTATCTGGAAAATAAAGAGTTTAAATCACAGACCTATTTTCGCTTGAAATTGCAGGCAGAAAAAGAAGCAACATCGTTCTGGACTCATTCAGTAGATAAATTTGATACCAAAAGTCAGGCTGAAGAGATTACAGCAAAGGTAAAAGCCACAGGAAAGATACTCGTTACAGCAGTAGAACGAAAGGAAGTCAAACAAGAACCACCCTTGCTGTATGACCTTACTTCACTTCAAAAGGAAGCCAATAGCAAGTACGGTTTCTCGGCGGACAAGACGCTGACTATAGCTCAAAGTCTGTATGAAGCCAAAAAAATCTCCTATCCACGAACAGGGAGCCGTTATATTTCCGAAGATGTGCTGGAGGAAATACCACACCTGATCGCTACACTTCGTTCGCACTCACTTTTTAGGTCCTATATTGATGGACGATTTGATACCAAACTCAATACCCGTTCGGTCAATGATGCTAAAGTGACCGACCACCATGCACTGATTATCACGGAAGAACCGGCAGGCAATTTACCCAAAGACGAACAGCTTATCTACGATATGGTTGCCGGACGTATGCTTGAAGCCTTTGGCGAACGTTGCATCAAAGAGAACACCACCGTATCACTTGATACCGATGGCGTACACTTTTCCTGCAAAGGAAGCGTTACACTCGTCCCCGGCTGGAGGGCGGTATTTGATACTAAAGACGAGCCAAACGATGAAGAGGATTCCATCACTTTACCTGTTCTTCTGGAGGGAGATAATCTTTTTGTTCGTGATTGCGAGATTCAAGAAAAGCAGACGAAGCCCCGCCCATTGCATACGGAGGCAAGTTTGCTTAGTTATATGGAGTCAGCAGGCAAAGAGGTGGAGGACGAACAACAGCGTGAGGCAATGAAAGAATGCGGTATCGGAACACCTGCCACCCGTGCATCCATTATCGAAACGTTGTTTTCCCGTGAGTATATCGTCAGAGAGAAAAAATCTCTTGTTCCGACCAATAAAGGACTGGTGGTCTATCTGGCGGTCAAGGACAAGAAGATAGCCGATGTAGCTATGACAGGACAATGGGAGGAAGCCTTAAACAAAATAGCTTCGGGAGATATGGATGCGGTTACCTTCCACAAAGGAATAGAAATCTATGCCTCGCAGATAACTACGGAACTGCTTTCTACAGTCATCGAACGCACGGATAATTACAATACTTGTTCTTGTCCTAAGTGTAAAAACGGACAGGTGGTATTTTATCCCAAAGTGGTAAAATGTAAGGATGAAAATTGCGGACTGGCCGTATTTAAAACCATTGCTAAGAAAGAACTGACGGACGGACAACTCGATGATCTTTTGATAAATGGCAAGACTGCACTGATAAAAGGGTTCGTAAGTTCTAAGACCGGAAGTACCTTTGATGCCATCGTAAAATTTGATGCGGACTACAAAACGGTTTTTGAGTTTCCAACACGCAAAGAAGGTCACAAGAAGAAACGTTCGAAGTAAATTATAGATCCAATTTCATATTATAGTTGTAATAACAGCCCTTCTTCAGTTGAATCTCACCTTCATCCAATTTCTGGAATCCTAATCGGGTATAAAAAGTGACGTTTTCCGGAAGTTGGGTTGTTAAACCAACAATATGGCATATTCGATTTATAGATCTCAATTTCTGTAAGCAATCGTCAATCATATAAGAACCAATACCGGAGCCCTGATAGTTGCCTTTTACAGCAACCATCGACAAATAATAATATTCATTGGTTCCGATAGCATTTGTCAGAAGCTGTTTATTTAGAGAATCCATCTTAAGCATTGTGCGTAAAGCAGAGAATCCAAAATTCATAATAAATCGGGGTAATCCGATCTTGAAATAATCACGAAATTCAGATTTTACTCCATTGGGAGGTAATAAGCTAAATACTCCTATTATTTCCATTGAATTTTTCATTCTAACAACTTTTGTCACAGCTTGTCTTCTGTTTATCAGGTATAGATTGGTCTTAAATAACCAAAACAAACCGTCTCGCAATTTATCCTTATTTACGAAGATTGAAGCATAAGCAAGATTCGATTCAAAAGCATCTACTAAAATAGCAGCGACCTCTTCATATTCAGATTCTTTCAATTTATCTATTCGGACATCAGGTAAAGACATGACAATTGCTTATTGATATTACGATTTAATTAATGATACAAATTTAAATATAAGTGATTGGATACGCAATGACACCAAGAAAGAAGCGACCATTGAAATAATAATTTCACTATATTTGCCACTGAAAGGTCTTTGTTCTACGATTCGGAATAGTCGTTTAACATTGATTTTTTAGTGGTGGCATCCGGGGCTAAGCTCCGGATGCCTTTTTCTTTCCCAAACTATAAGCTAAAGAAAATGCTTTGTGGTATATCATTAGGTCTAAGCCTATTGGTATATCTAACTCTCACAAAAGCAATAACAAAAGGGTCTTCGCCCCCACTAAAAAATCAATGATATGGCAACAAAACCAAAGACGGCAGTCACAGAACTGTCCTATTTCCGACTATCCCTATTGTCCTACCTACGTGATACACACCCCGACAAAGCAATTGACAATGACTTTATTGCTGTACGTGGTGATGCCGCAGCAGAAGTGTATAGCCAAGCTATAAAAGCAGGGCATACCCATGACTATGCAGAAGAATTCTCTTCAAAGGTCTTATACGAAGGCTTGATCTTCTCCACTTACCGAACCCTTGTAACTATCCTCTGGGAAGAATTTTCCGAAGAAGTAAACCCTTCACAAGCCGAAGGCATAGCAATGGAGCTATTATCCCGCCTTACGGATACGATTCAAAAATACATCTTGTCTGACGATTTTGCCGATACACCAGAGTACAATCAGTTTTACACGGAGCTGACTGGCGAAATACAAATACTTCTCGAAAATGGCTTACAATAAGAAAGCTCATCTTCGGGATAATATCGAGGCAATCCGCATTGCGTTTGCTCTCGATAAAGAGAAAAGGCAGGCTACCGATGATGAAAAAATAAAACTGGCAGCCTATTCCGGTTTCGGAGGGATAAAAGCCGTGTTGAATCCTGCTGCCAAATCGGAAGATATCCAATATTGGAAAACCTCTGAGCATGATTTGTTCCCACTTGTAACTGAATTACATCAAGTCCTACGGGATGGAGCGAAAGACGATGCCGAATATAAACGTTATGTAAGTTCGCTTAAAAATTCAGTGCTGACCGCTTTCTATACACCCAAGCCTGTTATTGATGCGTTGGCACTTGCGCTAAATAACAGTGGTATCAAACCTCAACGTTTTCTTGAACCGAGTGCGGGAGCCGGAGCATTTATAGCATCGTTCAAAGAAACCGTTCCCGATGCAGAAGTAACAGGATTTGAAAAAGATCTGCTGACGGGTAAGATTCTCTCACACCTCCACCCACAGGATAAAATACGGATTGAAGGCTATGAGAAGATGGAAGGTCGCTACTCACAACATTATGATGTTATAGCCTCCAATATTCCTTTCGGGGATGTGGCTGTATTTGATCCTCTGCTTTCCAAACATGAGATACCCGCAGTAAGCCAATCGACAAAAGCAATTCATAATTATTTTTTCACCAAGAGTGTGATGGCTGCCCGTGAGGGTGGATTGATCGCTTTTATCACTTCGCAAAGCGTACTTAACTCGGAGCAGAACAAACCCATTCGTGAACACCTGATGAACAGTTGTCATATCGTATCGGCTATCCGTCTGCCCAATAATCTGTTTACAGAAGAAGCAGGAACAGAAGTTGGTAGTGATCTGATTATCTTGCAACGCAAGAATACAACTATTTTACCGAGTCAAAGACAACAGGATTTTATAGAATCCCGGAAACTATCTAACGGTATATCAGTAAATAACCTCTTCAAAGATTTTGACAGAGTGATACAGACCGATGTAAAAGTAGGTACTGACCCTTACGGGAAACCTGCAATGGAATTTACTCACTCCGGTGGAACGGAAGCTATTGCCGCTACACTGTATCGAATGCTGAATGAAGATTTTTCCAAACACCTTGATCTGGAACACTACTTGTCCCATGCTCCGGAGAAACAGGAACAACAGCCTGTTGTAAAAGACATACAGGAAATATCAGTTTCGGATATGGTGGAGCTAAGCCCTAAATCGGCTTATGAACCTATTGAAGAAGATTTGGTCCTTTTCCATCCCTTTACAGAAGCCAGAAACCGCAAAGCATGGGCGGAACTCTCCGAGCAGGGGAGAAAAGCAGTTGTAGAACCACGCATTGCCACTCCAAAAGAAGAGACGAAGACTGTACCAACAACAGAGAAAAAAGATACAATCATCAAGGATGAAGCCAGCGGATTGTTTGTAAATACGAATACCGGAGAAGTAATAGAACAAAAGGAAGTACCGCCACCTGATATGCAGCAACAGCCGATTGTTACCTTGTACGACTTGTTTGGTTTTTCAGCCGAAGAACGTTCCCAGATTAAACAGCCGAAGCGTTCCCGCCGCCGTATGCCTATAACACAACCTAAAGCCAGCCAGCAAAAGGAGGTACAACCTAAAAGTCCGACAGCAAGTACACCAACTGAAACACCCGAACAACGTGCAGAACGTTTGGACAAGGAAAAGGTGGAACGATTGAAACCCATCCCGATGCCAATACCCGAAAATGGATTACCGAAACATTATAAGGATGGCTCATTAGTTACTGATGCGGATAATCGTATCGGCTACCTGCGGGATATGGACGGACATCAACCGATGTTTCATCCGTTGGAATTGCCACCGAATCAACAAAAACGGGCATCACTCTATATCGAGATACGCGATACTTACAACCATCTGTACAACAACGAAGCCGATACACTGAAAGAGAATCCCGCGTTACGGCAAATGCTCAATCGCTTGTATGATGATTTTACACAAAAATTCGGAAACCTGAACGATGCAAAGAACCTCGAACTTATCAAGATGGATGCCGCAGGACGGGAAATACTTTCGTTGGAACGTTACCAAGAGGGCAAAGCGATGAAGGCTGATATCTTTGAACGTCCCGTAGCTTTCAATCCCAATGAGATTTTCAAAGTGGATAATGCATACGAAGCATTGGTCTCCAGTCTCAATAAATATGGGGCGGTAAACCCCGATTATATGGTTTCACTTACCGGAGGAACAAAAGAGGAATTACTTGACGAACTGAAAGGTAAAATCTATTTCAATCCTCTTGTTGGAGGCTATGAAGTAGCGGACAAGTTTATATCGGGCAATGTTATCTCTAAAGCAGATGAGGTGCAGAACTTTATTGACCGCAATCCAGAACATAAAGCAGCCAAAGAATCTCTGACTGTTTTACAGGAAGCCATACCCAAACCGATAGCTTTCGACGATTTGGATTTCAACTTTGGCGAACGATGGATACCTTCGGGTATCTATGCTGCTTTTGCTTCACACCTCTTTGAAACGGACGTCAATATACATTATGCACAGAGCCGAGATGAATTCAGCATAAATACCAACACTAAAAATGCAAAGATCAGTGATCAGTATGCTGTCAAGGGAGAAAGTCGCACCTTTGATGGTATTGCTCTGATGCGTCATGCCTTACATGATACCACACCCGATATTACCAAAACGGTCAGAGTCGATGGCAAAGATACGAAAGTACGCGACGGAGAAGCGATTCAGCTTGCTAACACCAAGATAGATGAAATGCGTAACGGCTTTTCGGAATGGCTTAGAGAGCAAACACCCGAATTTAAAGACCGACTTGCCGATCTCTACAACCGCACGTTCAACTGTTTTGTACGTCCCGAATACGATGGCTCGCACCAGACTTTTCCGGGACTCGATCTAAAAGGTTTAGGTATTCCCGACTTATACAAAAGCCAGAAAGATGCCATCTGGATGCTTAAACTGAATGGTGGTGGCATAATCGACCATGAGGTAGGAGGTGGCAAAACGCTGATTATGTGCTGTGGAGCAATGGAGATGAAACGGCTCGGATTAGTGAATAAACCGCTTATCACAGGACTGAAAGCCAATGTTCACGAGATAGCACAGACTTTTTGTACGGCATACCCTGATGCAAAGGTACTCTATCCGGGTAAGGAAGATTTTACACCGCAGAACCGCAATCGTATTTTCAACGAAATGAAAAACAACAATTGGGATGCTGTTATTTTAACACACGAACAGTTCGGGATGATACCACAATCCCCGGAGATACAGCGGGACATCTTGCAGGCAGAACTCGATAGCGTGGAGGAAAATCTTGAAGTATTGCGTTCACAGGGTAAAGAGGTATCAAGAGGGATGCTCAAAGGTTGTGAGAAACGCAAAAGCAATCTTGAAGCTAAATTGGAAGGGGTAGCCCACCAGATCGAGAATCGCAAGGATAATATGTCTGATTTTCGGATGATCGGTATAGACCACTTGTTTGTAGATGAATCTCACAAATTTAAAAATCTGACTTTTACCACCCGTCATGACCGTGTGGCAGGCTTGGGGAATACCGAAGGTTCACAAAGGGCACTCAATATGCTTTTTGCCTTGCGTACCATACAGGAACGTACAGGCAAGGATTTAGGGGCTACTTATTCGTCGGGAACAACGATCTCCAATTCATTGACCGAATTATATCTGTTATTCAAATATTTGCGTCCCAGGGAATTGGAAAGACAAGGCATCAATACCTTCGATGCTTGGGCAGCTATCTTTGCCAAGAAAACCAAAGATTACGAGTTTTCGGTTACCAACCAGATCGTGCAGAAAGAACGTTTCCGCTATTTTATCAAAGTGCCGGAACTGGCTTCTTTCTATTCCGAAATTACCGATTACCGTACCGCACAGGATATTGGTATTAATCGTCCCGAAAAGAACGAAATTCTGCACAATATACCACCCACACCCGACCAGCAGGAATTTATCGGTAAGCTGATGGAGTTCGCCAAAACGGGCAATGCCACTCTTTTGGGACGTGCACCATTATCGGAACGGGAAGAAAAAGCAAAGATGCTGATAGCAACCGACTATGCCCGAAAGATGTCTCTTGATATGCGGATGATAGATCCCGATAAGTATGGCGATCATATAGATAACAAAGCCAGCCATTGTGCCGCTTCGATAGCGGACTATTATCAAAAGTACAATGCCCAGAAAGGAACACAGTTCGTTTTCTCGGATTTGGGAACCTACAAACCGGGGCAATGGAGTCCCTATACCGAAATCAAACGTAAGTTGGTGGAAGATTACGGCATCCCTGCATCCGAGGTCAGATTTATTCAGGAAGCCACCAGCGAGAGGGCACGAAAAGCTATGATAAAGGATATGAATGAAGGTAAAATCCGTGTACTATTTGGCTCTACCGAGATGTTGGGAACAGGCGTAAACGCTCAGAAGCGGGCGGTGGCTATTCATCATCTTGACGCACCGTGGCGTCCGTCAGATCTGGAGCAACGCGACGGACGGGCTATAAGAAAAGGGAATGAAATAGCGAAACTCTATGCTGATAATAAGGTAGATGTAAAAATATATGCCGTAGAAAAATCACTCGATGCGTACAAATTTGGTTTACTGCACAACAAGCAGTTATTTATCAAACAGCTTAAAAATAATAATTTGGGTACTCGAACCATTGACGAGGGTAGTATGGATGAGAAAAGCGGTATGAATTTTTCTGAATATGTAGCTATCCTGTCAGGTAACACCGAATTATTGGAAAAAGCAAGGATTGAGAAGAAGATTGCTGCTTTGGACAGTGAAAAGCAGGCTTTCACTCGTGGCAAATCAGTGAGCCGATACAAGTTGGAGAATATCATGCAGACGGTTGAATCCAATAAAGGATATATTGATCGCATCTCCAAAGATGTGGAAGCCTTTAATAGTAGGGTGCAGGTTGCTCCCGATGGCACACGGCTCAATCCTGTAAAATTGGATGGGTTTCAAGCTGCCGATCCGGTTGCTATCGGCAAGAAATTGAACGAGATATCGGATAAGGCACGTACACACGGGGCACACGAGAAAATCGGCTCGTTGTATGGTTTTGATCTATTGGTAAAATCCGAAACTACGAATAAAGATGGTTTTGACTTGATACAAAACCGATTTTTCATACGTGGCGAGGGGCAGATACTTTATAACTATAATTATGGAAGTTTGGCGGCAGATCCAAAAACCGCCTCGCTTAACTTTCTGAATGCACTTGACAGTATGCCTAAACTATTGGAGAAGTATCAAACGGACACCGATAAGCGGATGCAGGATGTACCCGTTCTCAGACAGGTCGTGGAAGGCATCTGGGCGAAAGAGAATGACCTCAAAGACTTGAAAACGGAACTCACTGCTTTGGAGCGTAGGATAGAGTTGTCACTGAAGCCTATCGAGCAAAGTGAGGGACAAGAAAATGTTTCTGAAAAGAATCAGGTTCAAGCTCAGAATAGTCCAGAATCGACAGTGAATCAAGGTGGCCCTATGCCGAATACTTTGCAGGGAGTGAAAGAAGTTATGGGAGACAGGTTCGTGATTGCATCGGTGGGTAGTTCTCCACCAAAGGAAGAGAGAAGAGGTATGAAACTCTAAATGAAGACGACTGTAGAATTTCTGCGGTCGTTTTTTATTCTTTTTCTACCATTTCTTCATCAGTGTTATCTCTGAAATGATCACGAATAAATTTCTCTACGTTTTTCTCTGTATAAAATATCTTGTGATGAATGGTTATGTAGGTCAGTTCGCCAGCCGAACGGTAACGCTGCAATGTCCGTTTACTTACGTTCAGCATTTGGCACAAGTCTTGATTATCCAAAAGACGTTCGCCGTTTAGCACGTTATGTCGTCCGCTCATTATATCCATAAATTTATCCAATCGGTCAAAGCGTCCCATGAATTGCTCAAACCACTTTTGCATGAAATCTTTTATACCTTCGTTCTCGCTCATGGTTTGCCTCCTTTCTTATTGTTGTTTACCACAAGTCCCGGTAATAGACGTTTCACTTCTGCCAACAGATACCATACTCTACCTCCCCTGATTGAATAGGTTATTTCTCCGTTACTGCGTAACCGCTGCATAGTGCGTCTACTTACCCGTAATATGGTAGCAGCATCTTGATCACTCAGCCAAACCTCTGATGGATCAGATTGTTGTAGGATAGTATTTTCTTTTTCTTGTTTTTGTACAAAAGAATGAATCCGGTCAATTTTTTGTAGTAGACTTTTATAGGCTTCCGATTCTATACTTATTACTTTCATGCTCGTAACTTATTGGTTTGATGCAAAGTTCGAGCGTTTTTTGATACTTGATAACGAGGTCGGTACTACTCTTTTTGAATATTTCTGTAAGTAGCTTATATATAATCGAATATAAGTAAATTTTCTCCGAAAAAGAGAAATAGAAAATACAGAAAAGATCGGTATAATGCGTGTTTAAGCATACATACCGACCTCGGTATTATTCTTTTCTACCCATACGCCGCAATAGGGCATCTTTTAACTTGTCAAGAAATGGTGTAGGGGTATTCCGTATTTTCAAATCACCAAGAGTTCGCGAAAGATTGCTATCTAACTGGATATTAAATACATTTTGGATATAATCGTAAAGTTGTGTCAACGGTAGGTCTCCAAACATTCCGGCACTATCCCATGAAAATATTTGCTCCTGTAACTCGGCTTTACTACCCATCCAAGTCTTTTTAGTCGCAGGAAAGCCAAAAGAACAACTCTTCATACCGTTATCATCCAACAACTCCACTTCGTGCATCAAATAGACAGAAAGCATATCATTTGCTAAAATCTTCGCTACCTTAAAATCGCAGTTAGTCGAAAATTGGGGATCAAATTCATAATAAAATGTTTCGAGATATTGCTCCACGTCTGTTTTATCCCGCAGAAAATAAATAGCGTCTAAATGAGAAGAGTCTGATCGGTAATAACGGATAAAATCAAGCCTTTTACCATTATATTTGTTTATATCATTCAATAAATCACAGAAGTATTCCCGTTGTTTATTTATACCTATGGGGCGATTCATCTCAATATTATAGACTTTACGATAGAATATTAAACGGGAGCATAATCTAGGTTTAGTTTCTTTGAAAAAATAAATTTCCTCTTCCTCATCTTTAAAATCGTATGATAAAATAAATGCTTTTAATTGGTTGAATGCTTTGGCAAGTACGCGGGAAGCATCCAAAGACTTCGTAATCATACTCATTTCAGAACATTCTATTTGTTCAATCTTTATATCAATTTCTTTTTTTAGATGGGAGGTAAATCGAATCATAAATATGCATCTTTTTAGACCAAACAGTAAAACAGAATTCTATTACTAACTGATGTTACGCAAAAAAGAGAGAACATGCGATATGGATACCTCAGGGGCATCTTAGTTTCCCATCGTTAGATACACAATGTGCTTTGTGAGGCCTGAGATACAGGTATAATGTTTCCCTGCGTAACATCAGTTACTAATTGAACTACAATAGAGCACGAAATCTAATATCTCAAGTTTAATTTCTTTAAAAAAACATTTTCATTAAAAATATCATTAGAGTTTAAAGAAAGAAAACAATTTCTCATTTTATTCAGACAATCGCTTAATAGTCTTATTATTGGTTCAGTTTCTTCAATGGAAATTCATCAAAATGATGGTAAAACACACCGACATATATACTACAACTTATCAGGTTATTTCATATGCCGGTGTGACACTTAACAGAATCAAATAAAAACAATTAATATTTCCATCAGGTATGAATAAATGGATTTTATTTCATTCGTAACATCAACGCATTTATTGCAACTATTACTGTACTGACGGACATTAGTACAGCCCCTACGGCAGGACTCAATATAATACCTACAGGAGCGAGAATTCCTGCTGCCAATGGTATAGCGATAATGTTATACCCTGCCCCCCACCATAGATTTTGCACCATTTTTTTTGTTGTGTTTTTTGCAAGTGAAAGAAAATGGATGATATCATATGGATTACTTTTTACCAATACCACGTCTGCTGAATCTATCGCCACATCTGTTCCGGCACCGATTGCCACACCGATATCTGCACGTGCCAATGCCGGGGCATCATTCACTCCGTCACCCACCATCATAACGTTTTTTCCCTTATGCTGGTATTCTGTTATGACCTTCTCTTTATTTTCGGGTAAAAGAGAGGCATATACATCGCTGATTCCCAACTGTCCACCAACAGACTTTGCTGAGGCTTCATTGTCTCCTGTTAACATGACCGGAGTAATTTT
This sequence comes from Dysgonomonas mossii, assembly GCF_004569505.1. Classification (NCBI taxonomy): domain Bacteria; kingdom Pseudomonadati; phylum Bacteroidota; class Bacteroidia; order Bacteroidales; family Dysgonomonadaceae; genus Dysgonomonas; species Dysgonomonas mossii. The sequence goes on along the minus strand of NZ_SPPK01000009.1, from coordinate 15,350 downwards.
TTCATTTTGAAGTTTTTTTACTGTCTGTTTGGCTTCTGGTTTAATTTGATCTCCTTGTGCTATTAAGCCTGCTACATCATCATTTATTAAAAGGCAACTTATGGAATTGCCTTTTTCTGCCAAGTCATTAAACAAGGATTTATCATATGACACTGCATTTTTATCCAGATATGCAGCAGTAACAATTTTTGCATCCTGTCCACTTACAGTACCCGATAAGCCTGTTCCACTTATAAGAGCAACATTTTCGGCCTTTGGTATCTCCAATTTATCTTCTTTGGCTTTATCCAATATACCTACTGCTAATGGATGATTGGAATGTACTTCCATTGCTGCCATTGTTTTTAGTATATCAGCATCACTCCATCTATCCGAAAGACTTTTAACAACGGAAACACGGAAATTACCTTCAGTAAGTGTGCCTGTTTTATCCATGGTTACAACGGATATATCCTTTGCTTTCTCCAATGCGTTGCGGTTACGGATTAGTAAACCATGTGTTGCACCTAAAGATGTAGAGCGAGCTACTACAAGGGGGATAGCCAAGCCTAAAGCGTGTGGACAGGCAATGATAAAGACAGTTACCATCCTTTCCAATGCGATATTAATATCTTTGTCGATAATATACCAAACGATAAATGCAATGATACCTACTATCAATGCTATATAAAAGAGTGCTTTGGCTACTTTATCGGAAATGGATTCCGCTCGTGATTTTTCTTGTTGGGCTTGTCCTACCAATTTCATCACTTGTGCTAGGTAACCTGATTCACCTGTTCCTGTCACTTCTACTACTATTGATCCCGAGCCATTGACCGAGCCACCTATTACGATTGCTCCCTCGCTTTTCTTTATGGCTTTGGCTTCCCCGGTTACCATTGATTCATTAACAGATGTTTCACCGGATATAACTTTCCCGTCAGCAGGCACTTTTTCCCCCGCCTTTACCATTACATGCTGCCCTTCCTGTATTTGTTGAAGAGGGACATCATTAATACTTCCGTCAGGTTGTACCAGATGTGCACTTCCAGGCAACAATTCAGCCATTTTCTGCAATGCGTTTCCTGCATTACCCACAGCCTTCATTTCTATCCAATGACCGAGCAACATAATAACAATTAGTGTCGCCAATTCCCAAAAGAAATCCATTCGGTGACCCGGCACTTGCAGGATGTAATTGGTAACAAAGGCGTACACACTGTATATGTAAGAAACAGTGATACCCATTGAAATCAATGTCATCATAGCCGGATTTTTTGCTTTTAGTTCACTTACAGCTCCAGTGAGGAACGGCCATCCACCGTAAAAATATAGAAACGAAGCTAAGAACAGTACTACCCAATATGAGCCCTCAAACGAAAGGCTAAAAGGTAGTTTCATTCCCATCATAGGGGATAACAGAATAATCGGTATTGCTACGATAAGGGAAATCCAAAATTTCTGTTTAAGATTTCCCATATGAGCCATATGTCCTCCCGCATGATCGTGATTCTGATGTCCATGCCCACTATGGTCATGTCCTTTGTGCATACTGTTCATTTCTGTATGATCCTGATGATTATTATGCGACACGTTTTGAGCATTTTGAGCCATTTCTATAGTATAATTGCCAATTTTCGATAAGGCATCCTGCAATACTTCCGTAGATATATGTTTATCCATACTGATGATGGCTATAGGAGGATCAAGAGTAACAGTTGCATGAATGCCTTCAATAGCATTCAGTGCTTTTTCCACACTTGAACGGAAATGATTACAAGTCATACCGTTTATAATATATGTATGTTCCATGTTTGGCTTCTTTTTATAAGAGGAATGCTCTAATTGAGCATTCCCTTTAAATATAATACTCACTTATCCCGGTCATTTATTCACCGTTTAAATTATTTCTAACAGAATTACCTGTATTTGCAACAGCCGGGTAGGGCATTATACGTTTTTTTATCTGTTTTGTCCTTTTCTGTATCATGTCCCACTTTGGCAACGGCCTTACTTATTGCCTCGATAGATGTTTTCTTTTCGTCAAAGTTAAGATGTAATTCTTTCGTCTTTTTATCCCAAATAGCCGAAGACACACCTTCCACATTTAATGCGGCTGTCTCAATTCGTTTTTTACACATATCGCACTTACCTTCCACTTTGAGCATCGCATGAGATTCTTTCATTTCACTTTTTTCTTTTTGATGATGTCTGGCATGTATGGTATCTTTTTTTTGTAGGCTATCCTGATTGTTAGCAGTCAGGCTGTTTGCTGATAAGAATATTATCACTGTTAAAAATAAAACTATCTTTTTCATTTATTTTTTTATTTTGATTGATTAATTATTCGTATTTCTCTTATTTTCTGTATTTGCAGCAATCGGGCAATGCATCATATGCTGCCTGATCAGCTTTATCCTTATCCGTATCATGTCCTGCTTTGGCAATAGCCTTGCTGATTGCATCCAGATTAGTCTGATGTGGATTGAAGTTCAGATGTAGTTCCTTCTTTTCTATATCCCACATAGCCGAAGATACCCCTTCCACACCTTTTGCAGCAGTTTCTATCCGCTCTTTACACAATTCGCAAAGTCCTTGTACACCCAACATGGCATGTTCATCCTGATGATGTTCTGGGGCTGACTGGGTTGTCGGTTCCGTTTTGGATGTATCGTCACTTGGTGCGCTTTTTGAGTTACAGGCACTAAAAGACAGGATGCCTAATCCCAATACGATGACTAAAATATACTTCTTCATTTTATTCTATTTTTTAATGGTGAATATTCCTTTTTTAGGTTGTTATGTTTATTTCTTGTATTTGCAACAGTCCGGTAGTGCATCATAAACAGCTTTGTCTGCTTTGTACTTGTCTGTATCATGCCCAACTTTGGCTACTGCTTTACTTATAGCATCCACATTGGTTTTTGCCGGATCAAAGTTTAAATGCAGTTGTTTAGACTTCTGATCCCACGAAGCCGATGTTACTCCGCTAACACCTTTAGCAGCTTTCTCGATACGTTCTTTGCATATTTCACAGAGTCCCTGCACATTTATCATAGCATGTTCAGTTTTGGCAGTCATGCTTTGTTTTGAATCTCCCTGCATGGAGGACATATCGTGTCCTTCATGCCCGGTTGATGTTTCGGATTGGTTTGTACCTGATGAGCTTCCCGACATATTATGACCTTCGTGCCCTGTTACGGGACGGGATGCTTCAGCATTCATCATACTACGTTTTCCTTCGAGTTGCGCACTGGCATCAATGGTAAAGGCTCCGTTGGTCACAATCTCATCTCCTTCATTCACACCCGAAAGCACTACATACGAATCGCCAAGTGACGGTCCGAGTTCAATTTCATGTAACATAAATGCCGGAGATTGTGTATTCGGTTGCTTCACATAGACAATCGAACGTTTCCCTGTCCAGAGCACAGATGATTTTGGTATGACAATTTCATTGTTGAATTGTTTCAACGGAGCTTTGATAATGGCATTAGCATACATCTCCGGCTTTAATTGCATGCCGGAGTTGGCTGTTTCTACCCGAATTTTAGCTGTACGGGTCGTTCTATCCAATATCGGATCAATAAAGGATATTCGACCTGAAAATGTTTTGCCGGGCACAGCCTGCAACGTGAAATCAATTTTATCCCCGACTTTAAGGAAAGGCAGATCTACTTCATAGGCATCAAACATAGCCCATACCTGTGACAGGTTAGCAATATCAAAAAGTACACTTCCCTGATTAATATAATCTCCCTGATTCACTTTTTTGCTGACTACAATACCGCCGGTATTGGCTTTTATTTCTACCAATGCAGACACATTTCCTGATTGCTCTATCCTCGCGATCTGTTCATCTGTCAATTTCCACAGGCGCAGTTTTTCCCGTGCCGCCTGAATTAAGGCAGGTTGTACCGATTGCATTTTAGCTGCTTCCAATAATTCCTGCTGCGCACTTAATAATTCAGGGGAATAAATTGTAGCAATCGTTTGTCCTTGCCTAACACTCTCTCCTGTGAAGTTGATAAAGAGTTTTTCAATCCGCCCACTAACATGGGATGTTTGTGATTGAGACAATCGTTCATCAGCTTGTATTGTACCATACAACTGAACATCTTTTATTGGATTTTGGCGGCTGATAACGGTTGTTTGTATATTAGCCAGTGCCACAGCTTCCTTAGACAGTTGAATCGCACTCGGGTCAACAGCTTCGTCTCCGCTACCGGATGTTTTCAACGGTATCAGATCCATACCGCAAATAGGGCATTTACCCGGTTTGTTTTGTCTTATCTGAGGGTGCATGGCACAAGTCCAAATTTGTACCGCACCCTCTTCGTGAACATGCTCAGATGATTCATTCTGATTATTGGATGAAGCTCCGAATATCAGCCAGCCGATAAACAGCCCGGCAATGAGTATCAATCCGTACTTGATATAATTATTATTAATAATCTTTTTTAATTTATTCGTTTCCATAATATATGCTGTTTACGTTTTGTTCAGTATCCTTAAATGAAATCAGTTTTTGAATAGATGCCACCATTGTATTGTAACTTGCGACTGCCTCGGCTTTTTTGAGTTGATAATCCAACAGTTGCCGTTGAACCTGTATAACATTGGTTAGATCGCTTTTTCCAACAACAAACTCCTGTACGACCAAATTATAGGTTGTTTCAGCAAGGTCTGACTGTTTTTTATATAGCGAAATTTTACGGGAAGCATCATCCAGCAGGTGTTTTGTCTTATACAATTCCGACTCCAGTACATTGTACGTATTGGTATATTTCTCTTTACTGGCTTGCCACCAGAATTTACTTTCGCGCTGTTGAGCCTTGTACTTGTTACGATAGAGGGGGATACTAACGGAAACCATTGGCATAATCATATCCTTTCCGTTCATATCGCCCATTCCGAACATCGGATCGCTTGTTTTCTTATTAAGCATATATTGCACACCTATACCGAACATCGGATAACTCATCTTTTTATCCATTTCTGCTTTAGCTTTGTAAGCAAGCCCTTCTTCGGTAATCATGTTCAACATAGGGTTCTGATCGTTGATCTTTGTCATAGCAGTTTCGGGATCGAATAGGAATGGAAGTTGCTCAAAGGTTTCGGGTATCTGTATTTCGCTGAGAGCGGAGCGGTTCAGTAAAGCGTTGAACTTTGCTTTTTCCGCTTTTATTTCCGAAAGAATGCTCTCTATATTATTATCCAATTCAGCTATTTCCAACTGGATACGCAGCACATCAGACATACCGCCGGAAGCTGTACCACTCATGCCTGATGTCATACCACCACCGGAGCTGCCCATCGAAGACATACCTGCATTTTGAGCAGTTGGCTGAGAGCCACCACTACTTCCCATTGAGGACATGGATGACATACCACTTCCTCCTGCCGGAGGCGTACTGGTTGGTGGGGGCGGGGATGAAATTGAATATCCTGAACCTGAACCTGCTGATGGCGATGAAAACTTACGTAACGCCAGTTGTTCCAATTGAGTCAGCAGGGCTTTGTTATCCCTGTTGTTCATCAGTTTTTGTTGTAAGCTGCAAAGTAGATACCATTGGGTATAAACTTCCAGATAAAGGTTATCCCTTGTTTCACGGAATTTCTCAAACGACATTTTTGCCATGTGGGTGGCTTCGGTCTGTGCCGCTTTCTTTGTACCAAACCAAGGGAACATCTGCATCAGTTTGAACTCGGCAACCTGTTTCCCTCCGATAATATCCATCGGTTCAAGGAAAAAGCCCATTTCAAGTTCGGGATCTGCATAAGCTCCTGCTTGTGGTATTTTTTGCAGAGATGCCTTATAAACCATAAAATCCGCTTTAACTCCGGGGTTATTAAAGGCAGCTATTTTGAGGTAATGGCTGAGTGAATCAGCGGTTTGTGCTGAAACTGAACCGGTGCCCATTATCATCAACAACAGCATTGTTAAATATTTGATTCTTATTGTTGTCATAATACGATTTGTTTTATTCTTTAATCTTACCGTGTTTCTTTATCGCCGATTCACGCCACCAGCATTGAAACACCGGAACTACGAACATGGTCATCGACTGGATAAGCATCCCTCCGAAAGTAGGAATGGCCATCGGAACCATAATGTCCGCTCCCTTACCTGTCGATGTCAATACGGGAAGTAATGCGATGAGTGCGGTTGCCGTAGTCATAGCGGCAGGGCGTACACGCCTTAATCCGGCGTGAACTACAGCCTCTCTGATTTCATCTTTGGTATGTGGGTCGCGTTCGAGGAAAGTATCATGGATATATGTACCCATCAGCACCCCATCATTGGTAGCGATGCCGAATAAAGCTATAAATCCTACCCAAACAGCAATACTCAGGTTTATCTGATGCATTTGGAACAGGTCGCGCATATTCATATCCCCAATAGAGAAGTTCATAAACCAAGGCTCTCCATAAAGCCACAACAGGATAAATCCTCCGGCAAAGGCTACGATTACCCCGGAAAAGTGGATCAATGATGCTGTAACAGTCTTAAACTGAAAATACAATATCAACAAGATAGCCAGCAAACTTAATGGTATAACAACCAATAGTCGGTTAGCAGCCCTTTTCTGTTGTTCATAATTTCCAGCAAACTTATAAGATACACCTTTGGGCAATTCTAACTGTCCGGACGCTATTTTATCTTTAAGTATCTTGTCAGCTTCTTTAACAACATCTACTTCGGCTTTTCCGGCTACTTTGTCAAAGATTACATAGCCTAATAGAAAGGTGTTTTCACTCTGGATCATTTGCGCTCCCTTGGTATATTCTATATCTGCTACTTCCTTTAAAGGAATCTGAGCTCCGGTTGCTGTTGGCACAATCAGTTTAGCCAGTTCTTCGGGGTTATCCCTCAATTCCCTCGGATACCTTAAACGCACAGGAAAGCGTTCACGTCCTTCTACAGTTGTGGTCAAAGGCATTCCTCCCACTGCTGCACTGATTACATCTTGTAAATCAGCCACGGTAATGCCATAACGTGCCATATTCTGACGGTTTAATTTTATTTCAATATAGGGTGCTCCGACGGCACGGTCATAGAACACAGTAGATGAAAGTATAGACGGAATATCTTTCAAGGCTGCTTCCAATGCTTTTCCTCCTTGCTCAATGGATTCCAGATCGGGCCCTGATACTTTCAATCCCATCGGTGCGCGCATACCTGTCGAAAGCATCACCAATCGGGCTTCTATCGGTTGTAGTTTAGGCGAGGATGTAAGTCCCGGCATGTGAGAAACATTTACGATTTCCTGCCATATATCATCCGTTTTTTTGATATGGGGACGCCACTGACGAAAATAATCGCCCTTGCTGTCCGTGATAAGACTATCGGCAGGTAACAGGCGAAAACCATCTTTCGGATTATAAGCGCCTCCACCTTTTAAAAGGAACTCACCATTACGGTTTACTTTAAATCGTTGCCTGTGTCCATTTTCGTCCAGAATATATTCACTACGATAGTTAATTGTGTTTTCAAACATTTGGGTTGGAGCAGGGTCGAGTGCCGAATTGACACGTCCCCACTTACCTACGGTTAGATCCACTTCGGGAATATTGGAAATGCGTTTATCCAGTGTTTCAATAAATTGTAAATTCTGCTCTATACCCGTATGAGGCATACTCGTTGGCATCAAAAGGAACGAGCCTTCATTCAGACTTGGCATAAACTCTTCACCAATACCGGGGAAACGTTCACTTGAAGCCTGCCAGAAAGCAGTTTGTCTAAAACTCTTCCAGCCCACAGTTTCAAAACCTTTAGCCACAAAACCGAATGTTGTATCAAATCCCAACCATATCATAATACCGAAGAATACGGTAACTAATGGTATAAGCATAAACTTCCATCGATGTGCCAAGCACCAACGTAATATGCGTTCGTAATAAATTACCAATATCCATAGTAAGGCTAAGATTATACTTATCGCTACAAGGACGAATATTAAGTTTAAAAAGAATCCTTCCTGCGGGCCGATAGGTAGCCACTCGATTGTTAAATAATAGACAGCTACCAGAATTGCAATGCCAATATTGATATAAGTAGGTATCTTCTTATTCGTCCATCGGTAAGCAAGGAAGTTATTCAGTCCAAATAAAGTGAGAGCCAGGGCTGCCAATACTCCCGTAAAGACAAACAACAGGATACCTCCAGCTATCAGGACAATATTAGTAATTTTTCGTACCTGGGCAGAAGTCACTTTAATGGAAAATACATAATAAGCCAGTGTCGGCAACAGACTTAGTCCCAGTAGTAATGCCGATATCAATGCAAAAGTTTTTGTAAATGCTAACGGATGGAATAATTTCCCCTCCTGCGCCTGCATGGCGAAGACAGGCAGGAAGCTCACAATGGTAGTAAGCATTGCTGTCGTGATAGCACCTGAAACTTCGCTGACGCTTTTATGTATCAGGTTTGTAAAGGCTTTCCCTTTGGAAATGCCTTCATTTTCGGGCATCTCCATATGCCGGATTATATTTTCGACAAAGACAACTCCGACATCAATCATGACCCCGATAGCGATGGCAATACCCGACAGCGCGACAATATTGGCTTCGACACCCGTATAACGCATGATGATAAAGGTGGCCAGCACCGTTATAGGGAGCATGGAGGAAATCACAACCGATGCCCGTAGGTTGAAGACTAATACTATTACTACAATTATACAGATCAGTATCTCATGAGAAAGGGCTGTTTCCAGTGTACCGATAGTTTCCTGTATCAGTCCAGACCTGTCATAGAAAGGTACAACAGTAACTTTTGACACGGTACCATCCGCCAGTGTTTTCTGAGGAAGCCCTGCTTCCATTTCTTGTATTTTAGCTTTTACATTGTCAATGACCTGCATCGGGTTTGAGCCGTAACGGGCAACCACAACGCCACCGACTGCTTCGACACCTTCTTTATCCAGACCTCCACGACGGGTAGCCGGGCCCAGATTAACAAAAGCGACATCTTTAATTTTAACGGGTACTCCATTGCGGACAGTAATAACCGCTTCTTCCAGATCGGAAACATTCTTTATATACCCCAATCCCCTGACAAGATATTCAGCCTTATTGATTTCCACTGTTTCCGCACCTATGTCCAGATTGCTCTTTTGTACGGCATTCATCACATCCATGATGGAAACATTAAAGGCACGCATAGCATTAGGATTTATCTCTACCTGATATTCTTTCACAAAACCGCCGATAGATGCTACTTCGGATACTCCTTCGGCTGCTGAAATCGAATATTTGGCATAAAAGTCCTGAATAGTTCGTAACTCATCTGGGTTCCATCCGCCGGTTGGCTCCCCTGTTTCGGGGTTACGTCCTTCAAGGGTGTACCAGAATATTTGTCCTAAAGCAGTGGCATCTGGCCCCAAGCTGGGCTGTACCCCTTCTGGTAATGTTCCCGCAGGTAGGGAGTTCAGCTTTTCTAATACTCTGGAACGACTCCAATAAAATTCGATGTTGTCGTCAAAAATGATATATATAAACGACATACCGAACATAGAAGTACTACGGATGGTTTTCACTCCGGGTATTCCCAGCAGTGAAGTAGATAACGGATACGTAATTTGTTCCTGAATATCCTTTGGTGAACGTCCCATCCATTCAGTAGCTACAATTTGCTGATTTTCTCCTATATCAGGAATAGCGTCCACAGGGACAGGATCGCGTGGCAATACGCCACCATGCCAGTTGAATGGAGCTGTAGATAGTCCCCAAACAATGATGATAACAAGTAGTAACAATGTTATAACTCTGTTATCGAGAAAATACTTGATGATTCTGTTAAGCATAGTAATATTTTTATTTATCCGTCAATAATATATTAAGGTTTTCCCATTTTCCTCCGTCATATACATTTATAAACCCCTGATGTGTTAAAAATGTTTTAGCTTCTTTACTTCTTTTACCACTACGGCAAACTATAACAATAGCTTCTTTCTTTTGTAGGGAAAAAACAGAATCATTTAATTTGTCCAGCGGAATATTAATAGAATTTCTTATATGACCTTCATTATACTCTTGTTCTGTACGAACATCAAGTATAATAGCAGATTTATCCTCTATCAGATGTTTGACAAGGGTGTATTGAGGGGATGAGGGTTGAGAGACTGTTGAATCAATCGGAACTGTCTCCGTATTATAATGAGTATATACGGGACGTCCTGTGATATAGCCGGTGGACATAGCTATACCAATCAGAAAATAAAATGGTTTCATTGTTCTTTGATTTGATAAACATTTGTAAATCTTTGTTTTTAGATTTAAACAATTTAACGTACATCCGGTTTTGGATATACACAAAATTCAAACCAATGGCAGGGTAGCCACGGATTTATCAAATCAAATACGGTAGATGCAAATATAGGTCAGAAGGTCTATGTTGTGTAAACTAAAACCTCCTGGCGGAAAGTATTGACTGGTTTTAGTTACACCCTCATTCTCTGTTGGTATAAGCAAATTAAGAGCCAACCATACATTTTCATATGACGGCAATATATTGCTTAGGTTAAATTGCTGAACCTGATGCTGATAGTCGTCCGTTGAGAGTTCAACCTTTTGAATGTCACAGCAATTTTCATGGGATGGCATTATGTTATCCTCCTGTGTGTTTGAAGTAGTATGGCAGGCATTGTCATCCTGTTGTGGCATTTCCATATCTTCACAGCAGGACTTCTCTATTTCATTGTCCAAAACTCCAAAGGAATATAATTCTCCTGCACAATAATGCATAGCTATCACAGGATGAGCTCCAATGATCAGCATTAATAGCAACAGAAATATTGATATAACCTTCTTCATTTTATTACTGTAAAAATTCACTTATAAAATAAGCTATTGGCAAAGGTAGATATTTATTTTTATATTAACACAAAAAAAATACAATTTTATCCATGTTAGTTTTTAGATATCCAAATTGGATTTTATCATTATACTGCACAAAGATAGAAACACCCAACATGAAGTTACCGTCATTTTTAACAATCAACTTTAAGCATACCTAAATCTCATAATTTAATCTTTGCTATTTCCCATTTTAGTTTTTTGTCCTGTCCTGGAAATAATGGAATATCATGCTCCGAAATATTGGAATATCCTAAAAACACATTATACAGTGATAACACAGACATTGAACAGTTGTCTCTATTTTTGGAAATTACCAGTTCGTTTAGCAAACATTTATTATATTTATATCAAACGACATCAAACCCCTATTCATATATTTTTATTAATTCAAGGGTAAATATTCCGTACAAGCTCTTTTGGGTATTGAATTTGAATTATCATTAGCTATAAAATTTTATAGCAAGAAATTAATAAATACAATAAATCAGATAAATAAATTTGAGAATATTGGCAATATAAGGATTATTTAGTATTTTCACGCTAAGTTAAGTCGCTCTTTAATAGTAAGGGAATTAAGCATATCTAAGAACCAAGTTGGTTTCTAGATCGTTACCTATTGAAAAATAGCACATGCGCAATTTGTTGATTAATAGTCTATAAGACTTTCTTTTGTGTCTTGCCACATGTGTACGCTAGTTACATATCCGCGAAAAAGCAGGTATTCCTGAAAACAGAAATACAATTGAATTTTTGAATAACGAACTTGCAATATAACTATAAGCAGATACTGACAATGCACTTTGTCCTTAATGGAAAGTGCTGACAATATTCTTCTATCCTTTCAATTCCGGTATCTGCAAGGTGTACTTTTTACCTACTGTTAAAACTACCGGTAGTTACAATCTACTATTTCTGTAAAAAAGTATATTTGTATATAGATTGTTAAAAATTAATATTATATGATAGAACTTAAGTATAAAAAATAAATGCTTTTTCCTCTGAAAAATCAGAAGGTAACCCGGCTGCTTACATTTATTTGACTTTATCTTCTGATATATACTCTTCGGCTCTGTCCCGCTTGGTGTACATGTCATACCATATATCTGCTATTTTGTCCTGTACGCCGGAACCTTCCTGCATCCAAACTCCAATGCCGATATGACCTGCGTAAATACCTTTGCCGGACAGCTCGGTATTCAGATTAAGAATGTGGTTGCGGAGTCCTGCCATTGCAATCCCAACGTTGCCCATCATAGGTGTTGGATGGATAGATGAGCCTCCGGTTGTAAACAATAATGCCCCTGTATTTTTCTTCAACATCGTCGGAAGCACTTCGCCGATTGAAGAAATTGCTCCAAGCACAATAAACTGAAACTGATGAAGTACATTTTCTTCGGTTACATCTAAAGTTCCTGCCAAATTTTGGACACTTGGTATGGGGCTGTATTCAAGCACATCTATAAAGCCGTATCTTTCTTTTATGGCATTGAATGCAGACTTGATTTGTTGAGCATCTAAAATGTCTGCGGCAAATGCAGCCGCTTCAATTCCATCTTGCTTCAGCTCTGCTGCCAAATGGTTCAGCTTTTCTTCATTCCGGGCTACAAGTGCAACCTGAAAACCATTTTTGCCGAATTTTTTTGCGATGGACAAGCCCAATCCGGGGCCTGCCCCAACTATTGCTATTGTTTTCATTTAATTGTTATTTAGTGATATAAAATGTTTATTTACAATTCCCATCAGGGGTGCATACTTTGCCCTCTGTTATGTTCAACGTGGTCTCCGGGTTTTCTTTCTGCCATTGGGCAAACGCCTGTTCAAGTGTTTTTAAAATTTCGTTAGGTTGTTGAGCCCCGACAATGGCGTATTTACGATTGATAACAAAAAACGGAACGCCTCCTGCACCCAATGTCTGTGCTTCCCGACTGTCGTCCTCTACTTTCTGCACATACAGAGGATTTGTTAGTGCTTCATTGACTTCGGCTTCGGTTAAGCCAATTTCCTTTCCCAATTCAACTAACGTGGCTACATTGCTCAGATTTTTGCCTTGCGTGAAATACGCATAGAACAAACGTTCTTCCGCTTTTTCACCCAATCCTTTTGTTTTGGCAAATTGTATGATGCGGTGCCCTTTCTTTGAATTGGTAACAAGGGCTTTGTCCAGGTTGTATTCAAGGCCAACACTTTTGGCATATTGAATTAATTCTTGGTGCCTTTGCTTCGACTGTTCGTAACTGAAACCTTTACGGTCAGCCACATACATATACATGTCGTTTTGGTATTTTGGAACCTCGGGAATAGTTGGATCAATTTGGAAACTTTTCCATTCTACTTCAATTTGTTTTTTGTTTGGGAACTGCGACAAAGCCGTTTCCAGATTTCGTTTCCCGATGTAACAGAACGGACACATGATATCGGACCAAATTTCTATTTTCATTTTATTTTCCATTGTTATATTCTTTGTTTCAACGTGAGCTTGCTTTTCGGCTTGCTGACCGCAAGCCGTTAGACAACTCATCGTAAAAATTGTGATTAAAATTTTACTTCTCATAATTCAGTTTTCTGAAATAATAGTAAGACACAGCAAGAATAGCTAAAGGAACAAGCGGTGCCACACCTTTTGCCCAACCATCAATAAGAAGATGTGCCAGACTTGCTGAAAGCAAAAGTATTCCAAATCCAACATACGACCATTCTTTGAACATGGTTGGAATAGCCGGAATAAGAATAATTACTGCACCAACAATTTTTAGAATATCTAATTCTAATCCAAAATAACTTGGAAATTCCATTCTGCGAATGGTTTCAATTAAATATTCACGTGGTGCTAAATACGAAGGTAACACAATTATCGCCATTGCAATAATGGTTATTATCCAATAAGTCCGTTTTGCCTTTTTGTTAGTATCTTGTCTGATGTCAATTTGCTTTGTCATCTTATATTTAATTTAATTGTTAGAAATAGATTTTTTTAATTTACTTTATATGGAGTATCAGGTTTCATAAATGTTTCGCGATTCGCTTCTGTCCATTTTTGCATAACCATATTTTTAATGTCAATCAATTTTTATAATACAAAAATACGTATATTTGCATACATTTTGTAAGCAGTTACCCAAACGTAAGCAGTCACCTTAAAGTAGGCAGTATGAAAAAAAAATTCCCAGATAGTACTAAGACCGATTGTTTGGCAAGAATGCTAACCGTCCGTGATGCCCTTGACGTGATAAGCGGCAAATGGAAAGTCCTTATTATTATTTCCATTATGAGCGGGAATAAACGCTTTAGGGAAATAGAAAGAAGTATTCCAAAAATTTCTTCAAAGGTTCTTGCCAAAGAACTTAAAGACTTGGAGGAACATCAGCTTATCAAACGGACGGTTTATGACGAATTGCCTGTATTGGTAGAATACACCGCAACAGATTATGTTTTTACGCTTGAAAAAGTAATTGAGGAACTACATAATTGGGGGCTAAACCATCGGAAAAAGATATTGGGGTAATATATAAAAAAAAGTGGTACGCTCTCTTTTCATATTATTATTGTATTATAATTAACCCTACAGTTGTACCAAATACGGTATCCTTTCTTTATGCAGTCCTAAAAGCTATATGACAGGTGATTCTGTAGAGAAACAATAACCTCTGAAATAATAAAAGAAATATATACAGGAATAACCCATGATAAATGTCATCGTTATTTCAAGTTTCTCACTTCATAATGAAAATATCCGGAAACAAGTTGGAATTTCAATATCTAATGCGTCTTACCAAAAAGTAAACACTTGGAAAACTTTCTCAAATCAGAGAGGCAGTTGTACGATATACCATTAAATAGGATTAACCATGATTTCATAAATGAATTCGAAATTTATTTGCGAATGATGGCAAAGTGTAACCACAATACGACAGCTAAGTTTATACAATCTTTCAAACGCATTGTCATCTTAGCAATAAATAACAAGTACATTAAAGATAATCCATTTTTAGAATATAAAATTAGATTAAAACAGGTTGATCAATAGATTCTTACTATGGATGAATTAAGGCTGATTATACATAAACAACTGCCACATAAAAGGCTAGAAGTTGTTAGATATTTATATTCTGTTATTTTTGCAGCTTGGCGTATGTTGACCTTAAGGGATTAGAAAAGAGCCATATTTATATGGATAACGGAAATCCTTGGATTCAATTTAACCGTAATAAGACTGCAATAAAACCTGTTGAGTTAAGTATAGCTTACCGTTTGTTAAAAATAAGGTCTACTACAATGATTTCTGCTAAACACGATGGAGATGAAGATGTAATGGCAGCCGCTTGGGTTGGTTTTGGTAGTCCGAATAAAGCGATTACTTATATCGGCAAACAAGCCTATTGGAGATATTTCTATGCTAATTATTTTTCAACTTTGTAAATTGCACCTTCACATCCATCGAATTCTATATCTCTTTCATACTGAAGTCCAATCTTTTCAAGAACTCTTATCGACCAGACATTTTTCTTCAT
>NZ_SPPK01000008.1 GCF_004569505.1 Dysgonomonas mossii | reverse complement strand
TACCGTGTCGCCGTCAGAAACGCGCACTACCCTACCCTTTAGTCTTTTGCTGAAGAAGTATTTGAAAAAGAAAGTAGTACTAAAACCGATTTTCTCATAATGATACAAAGATAGAATTTATTCCAAACACCCTTTCAAAGTTTCGATAGCCTCTTTTACCGATCGGACAACAGGATACGATTTGGGTATGAATACATGGGGAGGATTCGGAGAATATATTGCTCTATGCGGATGTGTAATTGCAGCCACCGGTTCTGGTTGCGGCATTGTACATCTGATGGGTGGTAAATATGAGCAAGTATCTTACGCTGTAAAAAATATGATTGCTAATCTGACAGGAATGATATGTGACGGGGCAAAACCCAGTTGTTCCATGAAGTTAGCCAGTGGCGTTTCAACAGCCTTGCTGTCTGCAACACTGGCAATGGAACAAAAAGTAGTGACATCTATAGAAGGTATCATAGAAGATGACGTTGATCAATGTATATTAAATCTTGTTCGTATAGGAGCACAAGGTATGCAAGAAGCTGACAGATTGATACTTGATATAATGACAAACAAGAGGTAATTTCTGCCTTTATCGGTAAATTATCTTTATAGATTTACAACAAGATTACGTGATTAAAAACAGTTATTTTAAAGGAATAATTTTGATATTATAATAATTACCTGAAGCATTTTCTTTTACTACAAACAAAGGTAATCCATCTACAACATCTAAACTTTGTTTATGTATATGTCCGGCAAAAACACCCAGAAGATTAGAGGTTTTCAGTACCTCTTCCCGAAATTGCATCGTGGTCTTTGTATGTCCTTCTTCTCGCCATGGCTCTCTTCTTTCCAGTTCGTATAATTTATCATTCTCTTTCTTCCAGTCCGGATGAGCACAACCATAATTAACCGGGCGTCCCGGCATATATAGAGGAATATGCATTACCAGAATAAGAGGTAGACCAGAAGCTGCTTCTTGTTGAAAAAAGGTAAGTTGTTCGGACGATATTTCATATGTAGAATTGTCTATTGCAATGAGCTTAACACCCTTTATCGTAACAGAAAAGAACAAAGGATTACGTTCTTGATATAAAGAGATAAGTCTGTTATTTATCCAGGTTTGTCTCAGCTTTTGAGAGGTTCCTTGCATCCCTTCATAATGCCAGTCATGATTTCCTGTTGTGTAGACATATTTCAATTTAGACTCGATAAGGACGGAGTCAACCCATTCTACAGCCCGTTCCGAAGGATAACTGAATATATCACCTGCAAGTACCAATAGATCAATATTTTTCTTTTTGCCTATTTCAATTGTTTCAACGAATGCCTGTTGAGGATTGGTTTCTTCTCCTGTTTGATAATGTCTGGTTATCGCATATGCTCCGGACAT
Organism: Dysgonomonas mossii; assembly: GCF_004569505.1. Taxonomy (NCBI): domain Bacteria; kingdom Pseudomonadati; phylum Bacteroidota; class Bacteroidia; order Bacteroidales; family Dysgonomonadaceae; genus Dysgonomonas; species Dysgonomonas mossii. The sequence continues at coordinate 44,970 of NZ_SPPK01000008.1, read as the reverse complement.
ACGTTTACTATATTCTTCATAGGGTTTCTCCCGATCATCTTTCATCGACAAATGAGTATCTGATAATAGAATTATATCTATAGTATCTACAATACTTGCCGAATATATGTTTATAGAATTCCCATCCAAGGAAAAAGAACTTCTATAGCCAGTGTCTTTAATACTCTGATTCGTTTTACAGCCTATCAAATAAATCAGGAATACACTAATTATAAAGCACTTATTCGATTGCTCTTTCATACGTCAATAATTTTATTTTATTCAGGAATAATTCTTACAAAAGGTATTAATCAAAAGAATCAGTTACAATATACGAATTTTAATCCTTCAAAAAGCTAACAAGTAAGTATACGAATCTTCATACAAAGATAAAGTACACTTACTTGCTTATAAGTAATACGAATCCGTAGTTAAAAAAATTAACAGAATTTACTCATTTCTTTTATTAGAAAGATGAATCCGAATTTCAACTACTGATTGCGGTAAATATCAGTCAACAGTAATCCATTGATACTCGCCAACCAACTTCGCAGAATATTTTCCGGTCAGGTCTTTTATATCTTCATTATTCTCTACAGTAGATGTAAATTTCCATCCACAAACCAGATCTGATTCGGAACCGGTAACAATAATTTCTTTATCCATTATTTTCCTTACTTCCTCTTCTGTTTTCGCAGATTTCCAGATATGGAAGTCTTTGATATATCCAGACAGTCTCCAGGCATCCGTCATTCCGCCTACTCCTGCAGGCTGGCCAAATGCAACCATCGAGGTTTCAAGATAATTCGACAGATAATTTTTCCCGACTTGTGCTGTAGCCTGATCCTTCAATTCTCCATTCAGATAAACTTTAATAACTGCCGATTCCCCATTGATACCATTCTCATCTATAACGGCTGCAAAGTGAGCCCATTCTCCGGTAGTTCCAAAATTCACTCCGGGTTCCATCAAACCCCAGTTCTCAAGCCCGATGGTCATACGCACTCTTGAATTATCAAAATTGTTGATAACCCAGCCTTTACGAGTCTGAGTTTCACCATCTTCATTAAAGCATGAAACTATACTACCAAAGCCTTCCGTATATTTTAACTTAAACCACAGTTCTACTGTAAAAGCCTGTTTACCCGACTCACCAAAATTAGAATAATCAGAGCTATATCCAAAGTCAATATATCCACCATTTTTGCCATTAACATATAATTCAGCATCTTTAAATTCAGGGGGTAAATCTTCGGTCCGCTGTGTTGCCTTAAAGTCAGCAATCGCTTTATTCGCAGCGGCAATAGCCTCATCCGTCTTATTCTGGGTAGGATCTGTTTCTGTTCCATTCTTAAAATAACGGATCGTTTTTTCTATCTGTATCACAGCATCGTCTAATATATATTTGCTCTCCTGCGGATACATATCTTTCTTATCGCCATATTGGACATTATCTCTTAACTGTACCATTTCATCGCGGACACCTTCCATTTGTGTAACAAATTTACTCACATCTACTGCTGAATTATCGTTATCATCGGAACAAGCCGAAAATACAAGTAAAGAGAAGGCTAATAAGGTCAAAAAATTAAAAATGTGTTTCATAATGTAAGAATAATTAGATTCTATAAAAAGTTTTAAAATATGGTCTATTGAAGTGATATCCACTGGTAATCACCGACTAATCGTGCTGAATATCTACCTGTCAGATCTTTTATATCCTGATTATTTACCGGAACAGAATTGAATCTCCATCCGCATACCAGATCAGGTTCAAAGCCTGTAACATCGATATCTTTATTCATAATTTTTCTGATAGTACCTTCCGATTTTGCACTCTTCCAGATATGAAAATCTTTTATATAACCGGAAAGCCTCCAATCGCTGGTCATTCCTCCTACACCCGCAGGCTGGCCAAAAGCAATCATTGGTGTCTGTAAATAATTTGACAAATAATTTCCTCCATCAAAGGATGTACTCTGGTCTTTCAGTATTCCATTCTGATAAACTTTTAAAACCACAGGCTTTCCATTAATTTGTTCTTCGTTTATACCATTCTCATCCACTACAGCAGCAAAATGTACCCATTGCCCGGTCGTAGAGAAATCAAAGCCCGGTTCCAATAACCCCCAATTTTCCAAGCCGAGTGTCATCCTAAGCCTCGAATTATGAAAACTATTGATTACCCATCCTTTACGAGTCTGGGTCTGACTGTCCTCATTAAAGCATGATACTACACTACCAAAAGCTTCTGTATATTTCAATTTAAGCCACAATTCCACCGTAAATGCTTGTTTCCCATTTTCTCCAAAATTTGAATATTCAGGGCTATGACCAAAATCAATATATCCTCCATCTCGGCCATTAATATATAGTTCTGCTCTAGCTTGTTGCTTATTTTTAACAAACTCACTGACCCAATAAGCAGTCCTATCCAAATAATAGTCGGGAGAAAGACTGCCATAGTCTGAGTAAGTAAAGGAAGAACTACTGAATGGTACAGCCGGTTCTATTTGTGACCCTTCATGCCATTCATTAAAAGAAGTGATAGAAATATATTCAGTACCCGTGTCTATTGCTTTTCGGTACATATTGTCATAATACTGACCATTGTTACGATTGCGGGTAGTAGCATCGTTCCAAGGACGAACTCGGGTATCTATATACCCGGGACCAACACTTGGAATGAACAGCTTATTATTTTGTTTTGCCCAAGTTTGCATTGAAGCCCAATTAGATGATGTGGAACCAAAAGTGAAGCCATCAGATGCAAAATAGGTATAGAATCCATCAAAATTAGCACCTAAAATAACGGATGGCTGCGAACTCATATTATTCAACCATAATCCGATAACATGAGAATCATACGGAGTATTCCTTATCGTTCTGCTACCTCCGGGACTTAATAGAGTAGCCCAGTCGGAAGCCGAAGTAAGATAAGAATCGTAAATAAAGAAAACAGGTTTGCCCTTCAGCCTGTAAAAAGCCGGATGTCCTCCATAGGTATCAATTAAGTGAGTAATACTTTCTTTCATAGATGCTGCATTTCGGCCTGAATAAGGTTCTATATGAAAACATACTTTAAGACCGTATTCATTAGCTATATTAAGAAGCGAAGATATTTTTTCCGGTTCGGAGGTACCCGATTCATTCCACCATGACAAGGCTACAACACCGACTCGCGAACGGACAAACATCTCCATGTGCATTCTTATTAAGACCGGATCTTTACTGCTATAGGTCCCTAACTGAGGATAAAAGTTAGCAGCAATATCACCATTCGTCCCCGGTATATAACCAGGACTGGTACTTTGCCCCGGCCCCGGAAGTATATCGTGTCCCCAATGGAAATATCCGTTATCGAATTCTGCATTACCATACCAGTTATAGTAAAATCCAAAAGTATTATAATCTAAATTCTCTGTAGATAATGCCGTGTTCTTTAGTACAGAGGTGTTTGTATTATCCTCTGTTTTTTCGTTCAGATCTAAATTATTGTTACAGCTGAATAAGAAGACAGATACAAACAATAAAATCTGAATAGTCAACATGTTTTTCTTTTTCATTGTTTCCGGTTTTAGATATTGATTAAGTATGTGAAGTGAGTTTAATTTCTGCTCTTTCGAAACTCCTTGATCCAATGAGCGGTTCTTGTTAAATAATAATCCGGAGCTAAACTCTCATAATCCAGATAAGTAAATGCTGAGCCAGTGTATGGTGTAGCCGGTTCTATCTGTGATCCTTCATGCCATTCATTAAATGATGTTATGGATATGAAAGATGCTTTCGACTCTATTGCTTTTCCGTACATGACATCATAATATCTACCATTATTCCGGTTACGGGTGGCAGGCGTATTCCATGGACGGATACGCGTATCTATATATCCCGGGCCAACACTTGGAATAAAGATCTTGTTGTTATTTTCCGCCCATTTTTGCATCGTATTCCAATTTGTAGGAGTAGAACCATAGTTGAATCCGAGAGAAGAAAAGTAGGTGTAAAATCCATCGAAGTGAGAATTAAGGATTACAGGGCCCTGTTTATCTACGTTGTCAAGCCACAAACCAATCACATAAGAATCATAGGCGGTATTCCTTATTGTAATTGCACCATTTGGACTTAACAGTTTTGCCCATTCTTCTGCCTCAATATTATATGAATCATAGATAAAGAACATCGGCTTACCATCAACTTTATAAAAAGCCGGATGATTACCATATTTATCAATAAGCTTCTTCATATTTTCTTTCAGATTCTCCGGATTACGCCCGGAGTATGGTTCAAGATGGAAGCAAACCTTTACTCCTACCTTTTGTGCCTCATCCAATAAGAGTTGGTTTTTATCAGCCTCTGCAGCCGTTTTCTCATTCCACCAACTAACAGCAGCAACACCGATTCGTGCTTTCTTGAACATTTCCATGTGCTTTTTTACAATCTCGGGATCACGATTACTATATCTTCCTAACTCCGGATAAAAATTAGACGCGATGTTGCCCTCGGTGCCTGGAATAGTCCCCGGACTACTTCCTCCATTTGGATTGGGTGCTATCGCATGAGCCCAATGTGACATTCCTCCATCAAACTCTTCATTTCCATACCAGTCATAGTAGAAACATATAGTATTATAGTCCAAGGTCTCATTATCTCCGTCCTCCGGTGATTCAGGAGTTACAATATCTTCTCCATTATCGCTACTGCATCCCGTATAAGAGATCAGCATAAATAATGCAAGTAAAGAACAACCGATTATTAATAATTTTTCTTTCATATTTTATAGTTAATTAGTTTTTAGATATAACTTTAGCCGGATAGTATAAAAACTACCTGATATTAATCAAATCAGTAATCTCAACAACAATGATTATGTGAATATCTGTTTTTAATCTCCGTTCATTTCAAAGGATGGAGGAATAGAAGCCTTATCCGAAGCCCACTGCTTATTGGGTCTGTTTCCCATTACAAACTCCAGTTTTCCACCTTTTATTAGGTCTTCATGAGTAAACCAGGATTTATTCCAATCGACACCGTTCAGCTTTGCGGATTGTATATATTTATTCTCTGGTGAATAATTACTACATATAATATCGAATGTCTTACCCTCTCCCAATTTTATACTTGCCTTTTCGAAGGTCGGACTTCCTATGACATACATTGGTAAGCCGGGAGTTACCGGATAAAATCCGAGTTGGGAGAATACAACAAAAGATGTCATTCCGCCTCCGTCTTCATCTCCGGGAACACCCATAAGATCGTTTCTGAACCACTGATCCAACAGATTCCTGATTCTTTTCTGGGTTCTCCAGGGCTGTCCTGCATAATTATATAGATATGGGATATGAAGGCTAGGTTCATTAGCCATCGAAAATTGACCCACGTTCCCCGTATGATCGGGTAGCTGTGCATAAAATTCAAATTTGCTTTTGCCCAATGGCGTATCGTACATCTTCTCCAGTTCTTCAACAAATAGAGCATCTCCCCCCATTAAGTTAATCAGATCAGCAATATTATGAGGCACGTCCCACCGATATACCCATCCATTGTTTTCTCCATAATAATCACGGGCACCTTGCCCTCCCGAATACCTGTAATCGAACGGTTCAATATAGCTTCCATTCATATCTTTGGGATGGAAGAATTTAGTATCCGGATTAAACAACTTATGATAGTTCAGACTTCTTTTCAGAAAATGAGAATAGTCATCCTTTTTGCCTATATGTTTTGCAATCTGGGAAAGGCACCATTCGTCATACACTGTACCTAAAGTGACTGCGACAGGTTGCCTTTTTTCAAAATTATTCACATTGGCAACCGATTCTATCTCACCGTCTCTTAAGGCCGGAAAATAACCGTTCTTTTTATAGAAATCATCTAACACTCCGGCCTTATCTCCTGACCATGGAATAAGTGTTTTTTCAGTAATACCCCTCTTGCATGCATCATAAGCCAATTCGAGATTAAATCCTTTAAGCCCTTTTACATAAGCATCGATAACTGTTGCCACTCCATGATTTGAATTCATTCTGCGACTATCACCAGTAATTTCAGGAAAAGTTGGCATCCAAAAATTATCCATCTGTTCAGCCATACGGACAAATGAATTAATCATCTGAACTTCCTTTTCGGGTTCTATGATAACTCTCAGAGGATGTGTGGCACGGTATGTATCCCAAATCCAGTCATCAGTATAAAATGGTATGCCATTATCGCCATGCACCTTATCATCAAACGAACTATAATACATCCCATCTTCAGAGATACAGATCATTCGTTCATAAGTGCGGTAAAGAGATGTATAAAACACTGCTTTAGCATCTTCACAGTTCCCTTCGACTTTTATTTTACTCAGTGTCTCATTCCATATAGCCCGCCCTTGTTCTCTGACTTCATCAAAGCTGGCATTTTTCACTTCCCGGTAAAGATTCTTTTTAGCCTGCTCTTCGCTTATAAAGGATATACCATAACGAATATGTATTTGTCGTGAATTCTCTGTAAATCTCATTACAAGACAAGAACTATCCTCCGTTTTATCATCAAAGGGATCTATCCGTTCAGGATCAATATCCGTTTCGAGATACAGATAGACTTTTGTTGGAAAATCTCCTATTTGCTGATAACCAGATACTGAACTTCCATTCGCTTTCAATATACCATTCTTACTATTTATCACAAAGGACGGAGCACCCTCACTAAACTGAAATTTATATATTGCAGACTGATATGATGGTACATATTCCACATCGATATTATCCTCATTCAGAAATACCCGATAGAAATATGGCTTAATCACTTCATTATCGTATTCCAGCGGAATAACCGAAGATAATTGCTTGTCCCCGGCAAGCGGACTTATGGAAAATGCCGAATTTCCTCTATGACTTGTAACTATCACTGGCAAGCCTTTTATTTTATTTCCGGTATAATCTTCCCTTTCCGGATATACCCTTAGCATACTGTTCGGAAGATGGATGGTAGGATAAGCAGGAATTAACAGATGACTTATATTTCCTATATACGGATTCACATAATCAACCGGTTCTTTACTTATAACCTCTTTATCTGAACAACTTACTACAATCCCCAGAATGAAAGAAAGGGATATAATCCGAAAAATATTTTGAGATATTTTTTTCATGTTTTATTTATTAGCTTGCACTCTGCAAAGATTACAAATCAACATTCACCGCAGGAGCATAATTATATTTAGCCTCCGACGCACCACTTAATGCACCTATACGGAAATAATAGCTATTGCCCGTGGATATTTTATTATAATTATTTATATCCATAACAATCTCATATTCTACATCTTCCGCAATCGTATTTAATTCGTATGTTACACTCGCCGTTTGTATACGATATCCCACAGATATATCCGGATGGGCAAATAAGGAAATCGCCTTAACAGGCTCCGATGTAGTCTGTTGCATTTTGAATTTCGCGACAATCTTCCCATCTCTAAATTTAATATCAGTATCAGTAATTCTTATATACGGTATAACTTCGAATGTATGGGTATTCGCCCCTTTTTTCATTTGATATCTTATTGTATCCTGCGGAATATAGTTCCCTTTATTCATTATAATCTTATAATCACCCGAGAACATAAGATTATTCTGAAAAGTCCCGTCATTTTTGAATACCATCGATTGCACCGGAGGATTATTCCAGCCCAGTTCAATAAAATAAATTTTCGCGCCTTCCAGAATATCCTGCTGCACTAATTCTCCGGTTTCAAGGTCTCTGATTTCTCCTGAAAAGGATGCATCCGGGGCGTAATCGAGATTATCTTTTTCACAGGAAGAAAAGATTCCGAAAAGCACCAGCATGGCAATTATTGTCAAATTCTTTTTCATAATATTCTATATTAAAGAGTGTTTTTTATGGATTCTGTACAAGTCCGTTACTTCCTATGCCCGGTATTTGTCGGTAATACCGTGAGTAGTTATATGTCTGATTATTATATCCCGGAGGATTCATTCTTACGAATATATATTTAGGAGTAGCTTCTCTCAGGTCGAGAAATGGTACTAAAGAGTGTTTCATCCTGTTTTCAAACAACTTATGGTAAGTTCTCCATCGAGTCAGATCCCATCTGCGTTTGTTTTCAAAAGCAAATTCAATAAATCTTTCTTTACGGACATTATCTACAGTCAATACTATTTCATCTTTATGAGCAGCTCTCTTACGGATATCATTTAATGCTTTTTTGCCTTTTGTCTGCTCCTCCAATGTAGGAGAAGAGTGTTCAGCAACAGCCTCTGCATAATTAAGAAGGACTTCTGCATAGCGGAACTCTATCCAGTCGTTAGAACCCTTATTCCACTCAGGAGTAACATCTTCTTTTTCCTGAAGGAACTTTCTTAATAAGAATCCCGATCTGGTATAATTTCCACCAACCGGACTAAATCCGGAATATTGATTTGCATTATCGGACCCATAAGTATAATATGTCTTACCATCAAGTCCTTTTACACTCGCATCGGTACGGAAAATGAACGAACCATCGGGTTTTACAATACCTCCTTGTATGATAATAGTCTTGTTTTTCCATTCAGTACCCGGAAGTATCATGGTTGCCCATAGCCGGGCATCTTTATTTTCAAAGATTTCGTATGGCTTATCTATAGGAAAAGAATAGTAGCTCGCACTTCTATCAAAACCGCCATAAGTGCTTTCATTACCATCCACCCGTGTTTTTATCAGACTACTCAAACCTTGCCCGTCATCAGTATAATCTTCATATGCATCTACCAAATCGAGAGTCGGATTCATTCTTCCGGGATGAGGCCATCCGCTAGCTGTCTGGTTAGGACGGTACCAGATATCATAATTATGGGCTAATACAGTACCTGATGTATAACCTTTGATAAACATAGGTTCTTTTATTCCTGATAAAACATTGTTAGGATTCTCAAACATCTGTTGGTAGGAATTTATAGCATTCTCTTTTGTCGACGGATTCGCTCCGTACAATTCATAATTACCACTTTTCATTATTTCATCAGAAGCATTAATACACTCTTTGTAATATCTGTCAGCTTCAGATGAATCAATCCCTGCTAACTTCTGTTCTACTGCTGGGCCCGAAATACTGACATAGGGAGCATGGGTAAATTTAGCAACCGAAGCAGCATGGAGTGCAGCTCTTGATTTTAAAGCCAAAGCAACCCACTTATTCGCCCGGCGGGTATCGAAAGGAGAGTCTGTCAACTTCGCTGCAGCCATATCACATTCACTCAGGATAAAGTCCCATGTATCTTTTTCTGTGCTACGGGGAACTTTCAGTGCCTCAACATCACCATCATATACCTGTACTTCTTTAATCAGAGGTACTCCACCATAGCGTTTAGCTAAAGCATAATAAGTAAATGCCCGCAGAAATGCTGCCTCACCCTCTAACGTTCTCTTTTTATCTTCCGAAACTTTGGTCAGAGCCGGAATTGTCTCAATCAAGCTGTTAATATCCCGTATTAATGTATAAATTCCTCTCCATGATTTGTATGTACCTTTATCATCTATATATCCTTCCCAAAAATCGAAACCTTCGTCTACATCATCATTAAATTCGGAGTGCATGGCTTCGTCGCAGGCATGAGCAGCCGAACGGCCTCCATTGTTGGGATCTGTATTGCCTATACCCAGGCTAAAACCTTTGTCGATAGCATATGAAAAGTCTTCGATAGGCAGACGTCCATATAAATTAGCCATATGCATAGCTATACCTTCCTCCGAATCCAGCACTTTATCTGCAGGGACTTTATTATTTGGTTCCACATCCAGAATGTCTGTACAAGCCGTAATCCAAAAGATCAGGCTTAAAAATAATATTGATTTATATATCTGTTTCATAGTTATTATATTTAGAAGTTAGCAGTAAAGCCGAAATTGAAACTTTTCATTAACGGATAGTTCATCCCTGCATTATAAGAGCCCTCTATCCTTTCCGGATCGAAAGGTTTAACGAACGAGTCAGCGAACGTAAACAGATTATATCCATTCACATAAAGACGGACATTATCAATTCCAATTTTTTTCATCACAGAGCTTGGTAAAGTATATCCCAGTTCCAAAGTTTTTAATCTCAGATATGATGCATTTCTACGCCATATATCACTGTTGTCTTTATACAAAGCCCCTACATCCTGTATCAGACGGGATGCCGGCCATTCTCCTGCAATCCAGCGACTATCCGAATCGTAAGGATCTTCTTTGTGCCATCTGTCATAAAAATACGCCGGAGTATTGGCTCCTTTCGACCATAGAATCTCAGCATATACTTCACTAAACTGGACTGTATACATGCCCGCACCCTGAAATAGTGCATAGATATCGAAGTTTTTCCATGACGCTTCTAACGTGAGGCCGTAATGAATGAGAGGAGTCCCTGACCAGAAAGCCGGCATTTTATCATTATCGTCTATAATACCATCTCCATTCACATCCCTAAAGATATAATCACCTGGCAGTTCTTTGCTATTTCCCATTTCTCCAGATTGAACCACTCCATAATTCCTTATTTGCTCAGAATTGGTAAATTGGCCAATAGTTTCATACCCCCAGACGAAATCATTCCAACGGTTAGAAGTCTGGTTCCGCCAACGGTCCCAACTACTTACGAATGGCCCTCTTTCTACATAATTCATTTTTGTACGGGCAAGGTTCATATTTCCTTTTATACTATAAGAGAAATCTCCGATTTTATTACGATGTCCCAATGTAAAGTCTATCCCTTGAGTGATATCACTATTCAAGTTCTCCTGAGGTAAACTTGCACCATAAGTATTCGGAAGCGACACTGTACGCGTGGCCAACAGCCCGGTTCTATCTCGTCGGTATAAGTCTAACTCCATTGAGAACAAGCCATTGAACAGAGATAGATCTAAACCGATATCAAATAGTTTTGCCCTGTACCATGTAAGATTCGGGTTGGTTATAGATGGTGAGCCGATTCCTGATAGGGCTGTACCGTCAGTAAATTCATATATACCTACATTCAGATTGTATCCTGGTATATATTGGAAAGCATCTCCGGCATCCTGTCCCGATTTTCCATAAGAAGCCCTGAATTTAAGATTATCTACAAAGTCGAACTTGTCTTTTATAAATTTCTCTTCCGAAGCACGCCATCCTATAGATCCCATTGGAAAAAATGCCCATCGGCTATCCGGTGCATATCTGTAAGAGCCATCATACCTGAATGCCAGTTCAAGAAGATATTTACCCATAAAATCATAGTTGAAGCGTCCGACATAAGAAATGAATGCGGATTCGTTTGACATACCACTCGACAGTTGATCTTTTATTCCTGCATAATCAATTTCGTCATATGTATAAAGATCATATTTACGTTCTATATTAGACCAGTCATTTTTCTCCTGTTTTCTTTCATACACAAGAGTCCCACTTACATTATGTATAGTATTAAACGTACGGGCATAATTTATTTGCGCCTGTAAATCCAACCGGTTTGCTTCGTTATTTCCTACTTGTATCAATGATGGATTATTATATACATTTTCCATGTATTCATCATTATCTGCAGAATAAGTATATGTAGAGTATTTCTTTCTTATACCTTTATGTTTTTGTTGATTATAGTCATATCCTAATTGTCCTTTTATAGATAATCCTTGTACGAAAGGAAGATCATATTTCAGAGAAAATGTGGATTGAAAATTCTTATTATGATAAGTGTGGTATCCTGTTAGATCGGAATCAGCCAATGCTATCGGATTAAAGCCCATTTCCTGGGTAGCCAGATAATCCGGATTATTATTGGCATAAGCCGGATATGTAGGCACATTTATACGGGTTTGCTTAAATATTTCGAAGAATGAGTTCCATGGCTGACTGGTTTTATCCCATCTTCCCGAAAGATTTATTCCTGCCACCAGTCCGTTAGTTATCTTTATATCCGCATTGGAACGAAATGTATATTTGTCATAATTCAGGTCTTTCGATTTCAATAAACTTTCGTCACGGGCATATCCGAGACTTCCGAAATACGATACATTATCAGATCCGCCTTGCATTGAAATAGTATGCTGATGCTGCACAGAGTATTTTCTGAAAACATCATCATATAAGTTGGCACTTTCATATCCGGGAGCTCCCTGTTTCCACAAGGCAAGTTCTTCTTTGGTCACCAGGGGATTACCCTCACCTAATATTGCAGCATCATTTCTCATTTCCATATATTGTGCGGCATTTGTCATTTTGGGAATATCGGTAGGCTTTGATATTCCTATATTTGACGATAATGTTATTTTTGTTTTTCCTTTTGCTCCTCTTTTTGTTGTCACTATAATAGCTCCATTCGCCGAGTTCATACCATATATAGCCGCTGTACCATCTTTTAGGAAAGAGATACTTTCAATATCTTCAGGATTTAATCGCTGAAAAGCGTCCGCACCATCGCGAACAATTCCGTCAATTATAAATAATGGTGTTCCTAATCCCCTGACATTGATATCAGATCTGAATTGTCCCGGTTCGCCATCTTGCTGCCTTATTCTAAGGCCGGATACTTTGCCTTGTATAGATTGAGCCAGACTCGGAGATTTAGTTTTAATTATTTCATCCGATTTAATGTTCGAAATAGCTCCGGTGAGACTTTCTTTCTTTTGAACTCCATAGCCGACAACAACAATATCATCTAACTTTACATTATCTTCTTCTAATCTTATATCTAAATAATTAGCATCACTCACCTTTATCTTATAAGATTTAAAGCCAAGATAAGTAACTTCAATTTCTGTCCCGATAGGTATATCAAGTGAAAATGTACCGTCAACATCGGTCATTGTACTCTTTATAGGGGATGTCACCGATGCCCCTATTATAGGTTCTCCTTTATCGTCTGTTACTTTTCCCGATACGGCGGGCCTGGTCTGCGCCATAACCAAGCTAATAGAAAGAGTAATACCTATCAATAAAGAAAGAAATCTCAAAATTGTTTTTTGGGATTTTTTTACACGCTTCCTTGTTTTCATAGTTGTAGTATTAATTAAAAAAGTCTTTTATTTTTTCAGGTTCAGATTTCCATAACTATGCTCAATATTCAATCTCCCGGGTATGAATTATTCAGCAATAGGGGGACTATACATTCCTGCATCAAATATAAAATGGATGGAGTTAATCCTGCGTTAATCGAGCATTAACACATGGTAAGCATTTTTTGTCAACATTTCATAAACAGCTAATAGCCAACGAAAAAAAATAATTAAAAATGTATCGATTCTTTGATTAGACAATAAGAGAAACACCATTAATCTCTCATTAATTCTTCGTTAAACTGCTTATAATATCTTCATAAGAGAAGTCCGGTTTTGTATTCAGCAAGCGTACATAGTCTTCACAGAATTTATCATAGCTTTGCTTCGATAATCCTTTTTGTTTCATCTGGTACAGGACTTTACATTTAATGCGGATAGCATCTTCATCTATATTATCATGGATAAGTATAACATCTGATATTTTAAGTAACAATTTAGGATTATCTGCCATCTCATGCCCATTAATTACTTCGAGTAATGCATTTACCAATTTAGTAGAGAATTCTGATTTAAAATCATCTGCCCATTCTGTATTTATATTAGGTAGTAAAGGTCCGGAAGATGCAATGTCTACAATTTGGCTAATTATACCCTTATCAAAAGGATTCTTCTGTAACTGATCCAGAAGCAGAGAAATTTCACTATAATCACAAGTTGTATTATCTCCTATGCTCAGATACCAATAACTATTTTTATTAATTATCTCAATATTACCAATGTCCTGCAACAACAGTCTGAGCTTCCTTATATTTACACGTCTATTATTCGACGCACTATCTTTATCCATACCAAACCAAAAGGTTTCATCCAATCTCTGAGAAGTGGTACCTTTGTCATTCTTAATGGAATTTAAAAGAAGATAAACCATTATTTGCTTGATAGTAGGTGAAAATTCACCGGTAATATTCTCGCCATTTCTATCATATATGCGGAAGCCGCCCAAGAGATAAACAGCTGATTTTTGAAACATTACACTTGATCTCTCTTTTCTCGGTCTATGTTGATAGTCTATATCCTCTTCTGGTACCGCCACCTCTCCCATTCTCTTTTTTCTATAATAAAATATGACTATAAATAAAACAGAAATAATAGCAATAACTATAACAAGCGAAAAGACTGGAGAATTACTACCTTTTTTAGACGCTTCATAAGTATGAATATAGTCTTTGGATAAAGGAGGAAATGCCAATGAATATATTTCTATAACAGTAGATTCTCCTGATACAAGTTCCTGTTGCACTAATGCATAGAGTGAAGACGTCTTTCTATATAAGAATAAATCACAATAAGACTTAATATCCAGAAAATTATATTTGATAGAATCACTCAGTACCTGCATCGACGGATTTTCTGTATTTATATCAAAAGCAGATAAATACAGAGCCGAATAATATCTGTCATTATTATATGTCAGAGCATATATTTTGTTTGCGTCAATGTCGGCGACCATAGAATTACTAAACGTGTAATGATTCTTATCGTTAAGAAAAGACCACAGGCGAATATATTCTTTTGTGTTGATGTTTATTTTATAGAGATCGTAATAATTCCTCGGGGATTCTTCTTGCTTTCCAGATACGCTTCCATATCCACCTAAAACCAGGAAGTTCTTCTCGTCAAGGTTACATAGAGCACTCAGATAGCGGGGCTGGACAACAGAATCAAGGGATTCTATATGCCATTTTGCAGTATCATTAATCCCTATCATGGATAATTGTGCATTGTATCGATGAATTCCATATCCTCCGAAAACAACCAACCGATCATTCTTACAATCTATAAATCTATTGTGATGCTGCCGGGTATCTATCTCTACAATAGATTGTTCGCTCCACTCATTTTTTTCGAAATCATAAAAATTCAGTTTTGGTAAATCCGGGTTATAAGAAATGAGTTTATTATGTTTACTATCAAACACCAATTGACTCGAAGAACCTACTCTGAAATAAGGATATCCTCTTTGAGGTTTTATAGTATCTGTCTGGTTATTATCTATATGATATGTATATATTCTGTCTCGTGTAACAATAAAAACTCTTCCCAGGATCGAATCATAAGCTAGCTGAGGAAGAGGATTAACATTTGTGCCGTTGGTATTTAAGGTAAAAGATGCAACTTTACTCCATTGGGTATGTTTATCTATTTCCCAAATGGGGTTATCAGCAATTGCCTGCTCTTTCGTTATTTCATCATATACTTCATTTCTATTATGTGTAGAGAGTTCCCATTTGTGTTTTACTACATTCTTACTATCTCTGATTACAATATTCCGGATCGTCATAGGAGGTACATCATTCGTATAAAAATGAGTATCCTTATTTGCCCCGAAATATATTTTTATATCGGCAAAATTAATTAACGGTTGTTCTATAGTTTGTTCATTATTATCAATCAGAATTTTAATATTCTCCTTGTTAAAAGATAACTTTACCTTAAGCCACTTATCTTTAACTATTCCGATAGAGTCACGGATAGATGACGTTTCAATGACCTTATCTGCTTTTGTCAGTAAAAATCTCAGATTTGACTCCAACAAGTGAGAGATAATATCAAAACTTTCCGAATTATTTGAGACAATACGACAAACATAGCCATAAGTATGAAGTTCTTCTCTCAACTTCAAGTCAAATTCTAAAGAGAACCCTTCTTCCGAATATTTCATAGCTCTCTTTGTCGTCAGATTTAACCCTGTACGTTCATCCTGATTTTTAGTGTGGGCAATAAATGTCAGGCCCGAATAATGAGATTGATCATTTATCTGAGCAAACACATTTATTTTCGACAAGAATAGAGATAGTATTAGTGCTAGTAGAAGTATCTTTCGCATTTATGAACCATTAAATTCAAAAATAAGAGTAAAGATAATAATTTGAATATATAATTATATAAGTCTCCAAAAGATTAACTTTAATTTCTTGTGTAGGTAAGGATGGACTAGAGAAAAACATTCACGAATCAAAATCATGAATCAAATTTCTCTCCGGAATTAGCTTAGCATCAAAAAAACGAGTTTTTCAAACTTAATTGAAAAGATATTTGAAAAATCGAACACAAGCTGGATTTCAATAAGCAAAAAGCAATATATAATATAAACGAAACAAATACATATAAGTGGTACCTGGAAAGATAGTGTAATGGCATTCAAAAACAACCCTCTCATAACAATATATTTTCAGAGAAAAAATATTTCCAGCTACAATTTCCACCCTAGTGTTTTTTCCTGTATTGTCCATAGCTTGTAATAGAGACCATTTTTAGAGATCAGTTCCTCATGTGAGCTGTTCCACAATACGACCTTCTTCCATTACAATTATAGTATCAGCACTTTTGATGGTTTTCAGACGATGGGCAATTACAATAACTGTACGTCCTGCAATCAGGCTGTTAATAGCTTTCTGTACGTCTATCTCATTTTCAGGATCGAGCGAAGCCGTAGCCTCATCGAGCAATACTACCGGTGCATTTTTCAGGATAGCCCGCACAATGGAAACACGCTGCTTCTCACCTCCCGATAAAGTGCACCTTCCTTCTCCCACTATCGTATCATATCCTTTCGGCAGGCGCATAATAAAATCGTGGCAACAAGCTTTCTTTGCTACCAGAACAATCTCCTCTTCTGTAGCACCCGATTTGCCAAAACCAATATTGTTTTTAATCGTATCTTCAAATAGATACACATTCTGAAATACCATTGAGATATGTTTCATTAAAGCTTCCGGATCTATTCAGCCCATATCTGCTCCATTGAAAAAAGCCTTCCCTCTCTATGGATTATAAAAGCGTGCACAAATTTTCATCAGGCTACTTTTCCCACTTCCTGACGGGCCTACCAACGCCGTTAAAGAACCTTGTTTCATAGGAACCGATATGTCGCGTAAGACTTCTTTATACCCATATCCGAACGAAACATGTTCCAATCTGATATCACCACTCTCCGGAGCAGCCTCCGAGCCTTGCATCTCTGACTCTTTCATCAGGTCAAGAATCCGTCCTCCCGCAATAGAGAAATAACGGAATTCGGCAAAATTTGTAAGAGCTCCAGAGAATTTGTCAACCATTAGAAAAATAGCACTACAAATAATTGCAGTGCAAAATGATAAAATTAGTTTAAAGAAAAGACAACTCAAAGCTGCTCTCAATAATCAATACCTTATACAACTACTAAAGTTTTGATGCGTTTGCCCTAAATAAATAGATAACGGTCCCCCCCACAAGTTGAATATTTTTTTTATCTTTGACTGATAATTTAGTTGCTCTTTGTATGTAAAATAAAGTAGAATATAGAAGATTGCTCGTTTCTAAATCGTTACCTGTTGACGGAAATAATTTTGCAACTTGCTTGTTTTCAGTCGGAAAGAAAAAAATCGTGTATCTTGCGATATGTATGGTTAAGTTACTATTCAAAACATAGCAAATCACAGAAAAACGCACAATTTTAGCCTTATTTTCTAAAAATCAACTAAGTAAAGCAAAGAAAAACGCAGAATAATAATCGTTACCTTTTGGGAGATATACTACAAGATACAATTCTGAGAAAATTGCAGAATTTTAATTTCCATCTTTTTATATAAGAAAAGTCCAAAACACAGTGGATAGAAGAATTTGAAATATAAGTATTCGTGTTTTTTGTTTACATCCTCTCCTTAAAACAGAAAGGAATAAAACATGGCCAAATACTTCAAATTCGTTTGTGCCCAAACCATTAATTCACAGTAAATATTATAGAGTCGTTACAAGGAGAAATCTATAGATGAAAAAAGAACATGCCAAACCAAATTAAGTCTCTCTTTTTAAGAATTGATTTGATTAGTAAAATATAAGTGAGTTATTCTTTTATTTTTAGGCTAAAAAGGATTATCGAACATAGTCCAAATATTTCATTATTTTTTAATCGTGTACTTTTTAAGTTAGTGTTGAAAAACTATTTTTGATCATTTGCTGAATAAGTATGATATTTCGTCTTTTCTTTTTTCAACCCATTCCTTTAATTCTTCAATACCCTTTACCATTTCTTGCAGATCTTGATGTGATGGTGTACGATATCCAAAACCGTCAATGGAACAAATTGCTTCAAACTTACCCACAAAAATTGCTGTTTGTTTTATCGATTCAGGAAGTTCGGAATCAAAGTCTAATGCCTCTTTATACATGGCTAATGGCATGTGATGAGATGCATTCCAATCATAACGAGCTAGAAGCGCAACAAAATATTTTTCGGTGCTCATTATAGCCAGATTATACAAAAAATCATTATCAAAACGGGGCTTTGGGGAATTGATGCTTTTTGCCAACATTGAAAAATAAGAGTTTGCATATTCTAAACTTGTACATAATACAGCGTACAAATCTTTTTCCGGAATTATTAAATCTGTACTCATTCTTTATTTTTATTTAAATTGATTGATGATGATCTGATTTAGAGTAAATTCTTTCGCCAATAGTACATAGATGGCTCTGCTTCGGCAAATCCTATTTTTTTATATAAATTTTGAGCGACCAAATTATCATTTCGAACTTCTAATGTAATTCTACTACATTTTTTATCGTTTGCTATATTTATGATTTCCTTCAATAATAAGCATCCAATATCTTTACCTCTATATGCCGGTAATACTATCAGATCATGAATATTAATCATAGGGCTAACTGTAAATGTGGAAAAATTTTGAAATGCGACTAATAATCCACAAAATATATCTTCGCACATAGCTAATAGTACAATTGAGGTTGGATGTTGATTTAAGCCATCAACTAATCTCAATTGCTTTAACTTACTCAGTGCTTCACCGCCACCCATTTTATCAGCAATGTATGCATTCATTAAATCACCTAACGCATTCAGATGATCTGTATTTGTATAGTCACAACTAACTATGTTTATATTAACTGGCTTCATCCGTGAGATTTTTATAGTCCTGTATCTGAATATTATATTTATTAATTCTTAATCCCATTATGCGCTCTGTTACTCCTAATTGGCTAGAGGCCTTAACAATACTTCCGCGTGCAGCTATTAAAGTATCTATAATTAGTTGCTTTTCAACTCGCTCTAGGATGCTGTTTAATGTTCCTTTATCTACTGTGTCAGAGGAAACTCCGGTTTGTAATGTGGGTGGTAAATTATACGAGTGTATAACTCCATCCATAGTCAATATCATAGCTCGTTCTATAACATTTTCCAGTTCCCGAATATTACCGGGCCATGAGTACATCATTAGCATATCTAACGCGCCTCCTGTTATACGTTTTACATTTGTTTTATTAATCTTGTTTAATTTTGCAATAAAATGATCCGTTAATATAGGTATGTCAGCTCGCCTTTCTCTCAATGACGGTACGTAGATCGGAAACACATTTATTCGATAATAAAAATCTTCCCGAAAAGTATCCTGCTTGATCATTTCTTCCAGATTTCTATTTGTTGCTGTTATTATCCGTACATTTATATTTATTGTTTTAGTTCCTCCAACTCTTTCTATTTGCCGTTGCTGTATTACTCTTAATAGCTTTACTTGTATTGAAAGCGGAACATCTCCTATTTCATCTAAAAATATTGTACCTCCGTTAGCCATTTCAAAACGTCCCATATGTGACGCATTGGCTCCTGTGAAAGAACCTTTTTCGTGGCCGAACAATTCACTTTCTATGAGGTTTTCTGGAAGAGCAGAACAATTTACTTTGATAAAAGGCTTAGAAGCTCTTTCACTGGCATTGTGTATAGCTTCGGCTATTAGTTCTTTACCAACTCCACTTTCACCTCTAATCATAACTGTACTATTGGTTGGTGCAACTCTATTTATAAGGTTATATAAATCATTCATCAAAGATGAATTACCAACAATATTATCGGGCTTTACATAGTTTTCTTTTCTGAGTTTTATATTTTCTTTTCGTAACTCTTCTAATTCTTCTATGTGCTTACGTCTTATTGATACATTCTTTCCTATTAGCATACCCACAATATTCAGGAATTTTATTTCTGCTGAGAAATCTACAATACCTTGATGAGCCTTATGAATACTCAATGTTCCAGTTATTTCATTCTTCAGAATGATAGGAACACAAAGAAATGCCATCATCTGATTGTTATTTCTTTTTATTCCTGTTTTATTTAAAAATTTAGAATTTTTAGAAATATCTTTTATAACAACAGGTGTTTCGGTCTGAACTACCTCTCCGATAATACCTTCTCCTATTTTGTATACTCCTCTGCTTTTCTCCTCTTTAGTTAAGCCATGAGCTGCACTAATCATAATTTTATCATAATTTCGATCAACTATTGTTATCATGCTGTATTGTGCATCTAAAAAGTCGCACAAATCATTTAATACCAATTCCAGATCTTTATATATATCCTGACTATGACCAATCGCATTGCTTATATTAACCAAAAACGTTAAATCAGTTTCAGCATAGCAGCTACGTTTCATTTTATCGCAATACATATTTTTCCCATTTTAACACAGTAAACACAAAACGACCTTATGAAACAAAAATAGTTATTATTTACACATATTCATCGTTTGTTTCAATTTTAAATATCTTAATGATATGTATTTATGGTTAATTCAATCACATTGATATTTCAATCCTATTTTAAAGCCCAATATGCTGCTATAATCTCTGTACCATATATATTTCGCCGATAAGTCTGTGCCATTTGATGAATTATTGCCATTAGCCTATCTATTTTAGTATTATCTATTGCAACATGCTGTTTGTCTAAAAAATCTATAACAGCACCTTTACCTGAATGTTTACCAAAAAGATTTCTGGAACTTTCTCTACCGATGAGTTCTCCATCGAATGCTTGAAAAGCATTTGTATTGATCAAAGAGCTTTTAGCATGAATACCTGATTCATGGCTAAAAGCCATATTACCGGAAATAGCTTTCCCTACAGATATTGGACGTTTTGATACTATGGATACGTACTCACATAATGAGTACAATGTTGAAGTTGAGTATTTATTTTGTTTTTCTGTTAATAACATGGTCATAACAACCTCTTCCAAAGCCGAATTACCAGCCCGTTCGCCCAATCCATTAACAGTTACACTCAATGTCGATGCTCCGGATTGCCATGCAGTAATGGCATTCGCTGTTGCCATACCTAAGTCATTATGTCCATGAAAGTCTATATTCAGATGAGGATATAGATTCAATATTTTTTTTATCAAATCCATAATTCCCAAAGGAGTGAAAATTCCAACTGTATCTGCAAGCCGTATACGACTGACATTTAATTCTTCGGCAATACCTATAAACTCAAACAATCTCTCTATTCCACATCGACTAGCATCCTGAGCTCCTACACTGACATAGTCGAAATAGTATTTAGCCACTTCAACCATCTCGGGAAGGCTGTCTCTCATCATTTCCCAGTCTTTATTCATACTTGTTAACTGAATATCTGATAATGGAAATGCGATATGGATACCTTGAGCTTCGGTCTTGACTGCAGTCAATATATCTTGTTTTACGGCACGGCTCCATACCGAAATACGAGCTCTTAAATTCATTTCTGCAATGTGGCGGATTATGTGGCATTCAGTTTCACCCATAGCCGGTGTCCCGGCTTCTATTTCATCAATGCCAATTTCATCCAACATTTGAGCTATATGAATCTTTTCCTTTTCTGAAAATACAACACCTGGGGCTTGTTCTCCATCTCGAAGTGTAGAATCTATAATATGAATATTTTTCATCGCTTCCATAGAGTGTATTTTATCTAATCTTAAAAATTAATCTGTAATCAAATATTCACTCACTGCTTTGTCTTCTTCCAGTGCATCTAATATTTCATCCAATTTATCTTCAGTGACACCTCCATACCAAAAATTATTGGGCTGAATTACGACTACTGGTCCCTGACTGCAAACACTCAGACAAGCCGTGGTGGTAACAACTGCATTAATACCCCTATCTGAGCACTCTTCGGAGATGTATTGGACAAAAGATGTTGCACCTTGCTTATTGCAGAATCCTTGTGCATCACCGGCAACTCTATAAGAATTACAGACCATTATCATGTAATCAGGTTTTTTCATATATTTTCTATTTTAGTTTTTTAATTGTAATTTCATTTTGATTAGTAGAACTTTATCCGCAACCGCTACCGGAACCTCGGCATGTTTCTCCACATTTAGTATATTCGCTTCTGCATAGCGTCTTTATTGGCAGATTTAGGTAAATGGCATCCAAACCTGCATCTATCAAACCATTCATTTGGATCACCTTTACTCCATTTTCCTGCATCACTTTCATTGGTGTTTCGCCTATTCCTGCAACAAGTATCGCCTGGCAATCCATTAATGTCTTTTCTGCTAATTCTTTCCAGCGGCTCATTCCGGTTCCTTCGGGAGGAGTATTTCGGGTTTCTACAAAATGATATCCGTTTTTAGATTGTTCGAATATGTATACCTTACGGGCCTCACCTAAATGCATATTTACTAATAATCCTTCATTACTGGCAACGGCTACTCGCTCACGACCTTTACCCTTATTGACTACCAAGGACGAAAACTGGCCTATCATATTCATCGCTTCGGTATTGTCGTGTCCTAGCAACCCGGCTGCATCGGCTCTGCAACGAGCACAATGTGCCATTGGTTTGATATACTTCGAAATTCGAGCTTTTATGTCCTTCATCATCTCTTTCGATGGTTCCTTTAAAATTTCGAATTCAGTATTTTCTGTTGGATACATTGGTATGCAATTCATGGTATCGGCGCCTAATTCAGCAACCTTTTTAGCCAAGTCCTCTATTTCGTGATCATTAATACCCGGGCATATAACCGTATTTATCTTTACTGTTATATTTTTTTCTTTCAACTTTTGTATGCAGTAAAGTTGTTGTTCCAACAATACTTTAGCTCCTTCTTCACCTCTGTATACCCTTCTTTTGTAACGTACCCAACGATATATTTTGGCCAGTGTTTCGGGGTTCAGCGAGTTTACGGTTATCGTTACATGAGATACTCCTATTTCGGCTATTTCATCTATGTATGGAGCTAAGTCTAACCCATTGGATGATAGACAAAATATAAGATCGGGGAACTCTTTTTGAGCCAACCTCATTGTTTGCAATGTTTCTTCAGCATTAGCAAACGGATCCCCCGGACCTGCTATACCAACGACACTGATATTCGGGATTTTCTCGGATAATGCTTTCATATAATGCACCGATTGCAATGGAGACAGGACTGTACTTGTCACTCCTGGACGGCTCTCGTTACAACAATCGTACTTTCGATTGCAATAATTACACTGTATATTACACTTGGGTGCTACTGGCAAGTGTACTCTTGCATATTTATGTTTTGCTTCAGCATTAAAACATGGATGTTGGGATAAATCTTTCATAATGTTTCCTCCTTTTATTTATTACATATACTTATACCCAACGGGTGATTTTCGTTGTTTATCTTCTAATAATGTATTTACAATTTGCTCAAACAAAACTGTTGTTCCTTCGTATCCTAAAGTTTTAGTATGTTGAGCACCAATACGATCATGGATTGGAAAACCGACTCTAACAATAGGGATATCCATTTTGCGGGCAATATAGTATCCCTTACTGTTGCCTAATATTAAATCAGGCTGTAGATCTTTCATTACCTCTTCTATTCTTTCGAAGCTCATACCCTGACCTACAATTATATCTTCATCGTACAGTTTACCTAATGTTTGTTTGAGTGTTTCGCGCAGTTTTCCACTTTCTCCACCTGTAGCACACAATACCGGTTTTATCCCGATTTCTGAGGCAAAGGCAGCAAGAGCTACAACCAGATCTTCCTCGCCATAAATGACCGCTTTTTTGCCTGAAACATATTTATGTCCATCGATATATAAATCAACTAATCGACCACGTTGTTTTTGATACTTCTCCGGAATAGATTTGTTGGATATAGTAGCTAAGAGATTGAAGAATTTATCAGATTCAATTATTCCTATTGGTAAACCCGTTTTACGGCAAACAACATCGAATTGTGTTTGTAAATAATCTCCTGCTGATTGTGCTAAAGCATTATTCTTAATTTTACCATTTTTGCCACCCGAATTTAGAATATATCCCAATTCAATAGAAACCGAAGCAAGAGCACTATCCCTTAATGCTTTTATTGTTGTTCCTCCTTCAGCTATACGATGGTATGTATCCCATGAAGTACTATCCAATGTGTCGGAATAATCAGGAAACAGCATCGTCTCGAGTTCAAAATCCTGCACTATTTCTTTCAAATGACGTATATCTTCGGGCGAAATGAAATTACTAAATAAATTGATGTGAGATCCTACGGTGCCCCGTCCATCAGCCAGAGCTTTTACAGTTGCATATACAGCTTCGTGAAATCCTTCGTAATGCGTTCCCTGATAACTGGGAGTAGAGGCAAAAATCATTTCAGGAAGATTATCTGTATCGTTATGAATACTTTTATATTCATTTATCAAACGCTGAACATCTTCTCCTATCGTTTCACTTAAACAAGTACTTGCAATGGCTATCACTGCCGGATGATATTGACTGATGATATTATCAATTCCTGTATTAAAGTTCTTATTTCCTCCAAAAATGGTTGTTTCTTCACTAAAATTGGAAGATGCAATATCCATCGGTTCACGAAAATGGCTTATCAAATAGCGTCTTATATAAGTCGCGCAACCTTGCGAACCGTGAAGCATAGGCAATACACCCTCAATTCCTTTAAAGGCAACACATGCCCCCAGTGGAGTACATTGTTTGCAGGCATTACAGGAGGAAGAGAAGTTATCGCCGGAAGGCATATCTTTTGTTCTATTTGATTCTGCAAGATTCATATTCTTATATTTTCAGTTGATCAATAATTTGAGCTGTAATTTTTTAGAATGACCGCTTTACAAACTGCCAGACGGGACTGCTCACTGTTTCATATACTTCTTTGGCAAAATTGAGCATGCCTTCGTATCCAGCCAATGCCAATTTTCGCTCGTGGTTGTGATCGCAAAAGCCTATGCCCAATTTATAGGCTATCGGACGTTCCTTCACTCCTCCGATAAAGAGATCAGCTCCTGTCTGTTTTACAAACTCGGATAACTCTACGGGATTAGAGTCGTCGACCAATATACAGCCATCATCGCAGATAGCTTCTAATAACTTGTAATCCTCTGTATTTCCGGTTTGTGTGCCGGCTATTACAGTTTTTACACCTATAAGACGCAATGCCTTAACTAAAGATATAGCTTTGAATGCACCTCCCACGTAGATAGCCGCTTTCTTGCCTTGTAAAGCTACACGGTAGGGCTCGAGTGCAGGAAGAAGTTTAGATAATTCTTCTTTTACCAGATCTCGAGCTTTATCCATTGTTTCTTCGCTTTTAAAGAATTTGGCAACCTCATAAAGTGCGTCAGACATATCTTCAATTCCGAAGTAAGAGACTTTCATGAATGGAATACCATATTCTTCCTTCATCGTCTTAGCAAGGTGCATCATTGACCCTGAGCATTGAACCACATTTAAAGATGCCCTGTGAGCATTCTGAATGTCTTTGACCCGACCATCACCTGTTATAGAGGCAAGTATCTGAATCCCCATTCTTTTATAATACTCTGTTAGCATCCAAAGTTCTCCGGCCAGATTAAAGTCTCCAAGTATATTTATACTCATCGTCGATATTTCTTTCGAATTGTCAGTTCCGATAAGGCTCGCCATAGCATCACAGGCTATTTTGTAACCATCCTTTTTTGACCCTTGAAAACCTTCAGCCATCACAGCTATTACAGGGATATCTTTTTCTTTGGCTACCCGCTTGCACACAGATTGTACGTCGTCACCGATGACCCCAACAATACATGTCGAATATACAAATGCGGCTTTAGGGTGGTGTTTATCGATAAGCTCATGAAGGGCTTGATATAATTGCTTTTCTCCGCCAAAGATGACATGCTTTTCTCGCAGATCTGTAGAAAAACTGCTGCGATGGAGTTCTGGCCCTGAAGACATAGCACCTCTTATATCCCAGGTGTATGATGCACAACCGATAGGACCATGCACTAAATGTAGAGCATCGGCTATTGGATATAATACGACACGAGAACCACAAAAGACGCAGGCTCTTTGGCTGACAGAGCCGGCCAAGCTGGGCTTACCGCCGACCAAACTCTGTGAATTTCCACCTTTGGTGAAAATCTGTTTTTCTCTATCTCTTAAAAAGCCTGTCATTTTCTTCTACTTTATTACATTTGGAATTCAACCTTCTCTTCGGGACAAGTTCTATCCTGATAGTCTAAGAATTTCTCAAGAATATTTATTGCGATATTAGTAGCCCCAATGTACCCGGTGTACGGGAAGAAGTTATGACCGGGACGATCTACGACCGGGAACCCCATACGTATGAATGGAATATTCTCATCACGAGCAATGTATTTTCCATATGAGTTGCCTATAAGCAGATCTACCGGTTCTTGTTTGATCCATTGATGTAATTGGAACATATCGGCTCGTTCGCCACTTTTGAATTTGGCTTCGGGTATATCTTTCAATATATTTGCCATCTCTTCATCAAAGTGTTTACCGGGAGTACCAGTTACTATATAAACAGGTTTCATATCCAATGTTACCAAAAATTCCACTAGAGGAATCAATGTGTCAGGGTCTCCAAAGAGAGCAACCCGCTTACCCCAAAAATATTTTGAATTATCAGCGATGAGATCCACTAGCCGTCCTCGCTCCTCTGTCAAAGAATCGGGTACAGGAAGATTTGCATGACGACTAAGGGAAGTGATGAATCGGTCAGTCGCTTTCAATCCGATAGGAATTTCTATAGCTTCAAATTTGACCTTGCATTTATTTTCCAATTTAATACAGGCATCTTCTGTCGAATAAGCTCCCAGACCAATAGAAAACTTACTGTCGCCGGTCGCTATCATATCCGATTGAGTCGTACCTCCGCTAGGATACATCTCATATTTTCCTGTTAGAGGCGCATCCAAAACACCTGACATATCCGGAAACATTATTGTACGGGCTTCCATAACTGCTGCTATCCGTTTTATTTCGCGCATATCAGAAGGTTCCATCCACCCAGCAATAAGATTTACTACATTTTTCTTCTTGGGGGTAGCGGTTGAATAGAATTTGACAAATGCAGCCAATTGATTGGAATATCCTGTAACATGTGTTCCAACATAACTGGGAGTATTACAATAAATAACTTTTTTCCCATCTGGTATTTTCCCGTCCTCATTCGCTTTCGATATAATCTGAGTCATATCATCGCCAATAGTTTCAGATAAACAGGTTGTATGTACAGCAATAACATCGGGTTCATATACTGTAAATATTGTTTCGATTGCAGCCACAAGATTGGATGATCCCCCAAATACCGAAGAACCTTCTGAAAAAGAACTCGTTGCAGCCATAACCGGTTCTTTGAAGTGTCGGGTTAAAGCACTTCTGTGATAAGAGCAACATCCTTGCGATCCATGGCTATGGGGCAAGCACCCATGCAATCCCAAAGCTGCATACATCGCACCAACCGGTTGGCATGTTTTTGCCGGATTAATAGTCAATGCCTTTCGATCTATCTCTTTTGCTGTTGTATGACGTAGTAACATAATTTTTTTTTTAGTTGTTCATAATAGTTTAGCAAGCATACTGAGCTTCAACATATGCATCGCTCTCCCAAGGTGCTTTTATTTCCTTCCAGATATTTGCACCTACCATCATTTCGATGTCTTTATAAAAGTTAATAGCACCCTTAAATCCGGCATATGGTCCACCTACATCATAATTGTGAAGTTGCTTCAAAGGAATACCCATTTTCTGGACACAGAATTTTTCTTTTATACCAGCACAGAATACATCCGGATGATACATTTCAATCAGTTTCTCCATCTCATAATGGCTAAGGTCATCTATAACAAGAGTCCCTTTTTCCATCTGATCCATGATCCCTTTGTACTCAGTGAATTCAAGTTCTTTGTTTAATTCTTGTAATTCGCTTTCTGTCTTGCGCGGATTGTAACGTGTGGCATCTTTTGTTACGGTTATCTCTTCGATATTACGGCTATCAGCATCGATCTGTATCGTTGGTATTACACGGCGTCCTTCATAATCATCACGGTGTCCGAATTCATATCCGGCTGCGATTGTAGTCATTCCCAGTTCTTCAAATAAATCTTGATAGTGGTGTGCTCGTGATCCTCCGACAAAAAGCATGGATAATTTTCCCTTGGTTTTCGCATATATCTTCTCCCTTACAGCTTCTACTTCAGCCATTTCTTCAGCTACAACCTCTTCGACCTTATCTATTAATTCCTGATCACCAAAATATTGTGCAATTTTGCGTAACATTTTTGCTGTTGATCGTGCTCCTATCGGCTGAACTTTGATCCAAGGAATACCGAATCCTGTTTCCATCATTTCTGCAACATAGTTGATAGAACGATGACACATAACCATATTCAGGTCGGCTGTATGTGCATTTTCGAAACTCTCTATAGTCGAGTTTCCACTAAACGTAGAAACCAAGTTTATGCCACATTTTTCAAATACTCTTTCTAATTCGAAAGCATCGCCACCGATGTTATATTCACCCAACAAATTGACGCGATATTTAAGACTTCCTCTTACTTCGTCATCACGACCTATCAGGTTTTTAAATAATCCATTGTTCGCAATGTGGTGGCCGGCAGACTGAGATACTCCTCGATAACCCTCACAAGAAAAGCCGAAAATATTTATGTCTCCACCTATCTCTTCCATCATGTGTCGTGCTACACGGTGTACATCATCACCAATCAATCCGACCGGACATGTTGAAAATATAGCAATTGCTTTCGGATGAAATAATTCGTAAGCTTCGCGAATAGCCTGCTTTAACTTATCTTCTCCCCCGAATACAATATTTTTATCTTGCATATCGGTTGAAAAACAATAGGGTATAAAGTTTGCTTCTTCATCCGTTGTCGGTTTTGTCTGATTACGTCTTGTTAGCCATGAGTAAAATCCACATCCGATAGGGCCGTGTGTAATGTTTACGATATCACGGGTTGGTCCCAATACTACGCCCTTACATCCGGCATATGTACATCCCCGTTGAGTTATGATACCGGGTATAGTACGTACGTTTGCTTGAATTTCAGGTGTTTGTTCAGTATCACTGAGTATAATTGACTTGGCTCTTTTTTTACCGACCTTTTTGGGATATTTAGTTATCACCTCATCTTTAAAAGTTTGTAAATCGGCAATTATACCATCTTTGATTTTATCTTTATCGTCTACCATAATTTCTTTTGATTATAGATATTTCCTTCGATCCTATTTATTGTTTAATCCAATGTTGCATCACCAGCTTCACCTGTATGTACACTGTATGAACCCAATGCATTTAAAACAAAGACTTTTCCATCGCCCGATTTCCCTGTTTGGTTTGCTTTCAGAATGGTTTCTATAGCCAACTCTTTTTTTTCATCGGTAACTACAAGTGTTATCATTCGTTTTGACTTCAAACGAGGGACCTCAGGGATAAATTCCAAGGCATCTTTCAGATCTTCCGGTGCGGCTTCGTTGTGCTGAGATATTGCTTTTATCTTTTCCAAATCGCCATGTCCCTGTCCTCTTCCTAAAACATGCATTGCAGTAAAGGACGGAAGGCCCGCAGCGGCTAAAGCCTCTTTAGTCTCACTCATTTTTGCGATTCTTATAATTGCTAAGATTAATTTCATGCTTTTAACGATTTTATTTTATTCTTTCTTACGGCTTGATATGGTGTAAGTTTCCTCTATTGGAGTAATGAATATTTTTCCGTCACCGGCCTGTCCTTTTTCTCCGGAACGGGCAGAGGCTATAATCGTTTCTACGACAAATTCTTTGTCCTTTTCGTTGATTGCAATTATTAGTAAGTCTTTCGGTAATTCATCGTATGTTACGTTGCCGACTTTTAGTCCGCGTTGTTTCCCGCGACCGAAAACCGACAACTTCGTAACAGCCGGAAAACCGGCATTAAATAAATCTTTCATAACTACTGGCGATTTCTCCGGACGCACTATGGCTCTTATTAATAACATAAAAATCCTCCTGATATTTAATGATTGTAAATTGAATAATTTTATGAAAATAGGAATATATGAAATGTCTGATTAGTTCATTATACCAAATCCGACAAGCAATTCTTCCAGTTCTTCCATTTCAAGAGGTTTGGGAATCACATGCATCTTGTTTCCGTCTATTTTTTTTGCAAGGGTACGGTATTCATCTGCTTGAGGATGCTCCGGTGCATGATCTATAACTGTTTTACGATTGATTTCGGCATGTTGAACCATATTGTCCCGAGGAACAAAGTGGATCATTTGTGTTCCTAGCTTTTTAGCGAATTCCTCAATCATATTGGCTTCATTGTCTACTTTACGCGAATTACAAATGAGTCCTCCCAGACGTACATCGCCTACCTTACCGAATTTTGAGATAGATTTACATATATTATTAGCAGCATACATAGCCATCATTTCTCCTGAACAAACAATGTATACTTCCTGTGCTTTTCCATCGCGGATAGGCATCGCAAAACCTCCGCATACAACATCTCCCAAAACATCATAAAACACATAGTCCAGATGTTTGTCATCATCATAAGCTCCAAGTTGCTCTAACAAGTTTATGGATGTTATGATACCACGACCTGCACACCCTACACCTGGTTCTGGACCTCCTGACTCTACGCAACTTGTTTCTTTAAAACCTTCTTTTAACACATCGTCAAGTTCGACGTCTTCACCTTCGTCCCGCAATGTATCTAAAACCGTTTTTTGAGCTAGTCCATGAAGCAGCAGACGAGTAGAATCAGCTTTGGGATCGCAGCCTACAACCATTACCTTTTTTCCCATTTCAGCTAAACCGGCTACAGTATTTTGTGTAGTTGTTGATTTGCCAATTCCACCTTTACCATAAATAGCAATCTTTCTCATAACTTTGAATATTATTATATTTATAATAGAAATTTTAGTTTCACGAAAACATATAATCAAAGCATGTGCCATAACATGTTAAACCGTTATATCTCGAATCATATAACGGTTTAATATCCTGATCAATAGATTGATAATCTTTGATCGTTTTAAAATAAAAAATAGCTGATTTTATAAAATGTTCTAAAATGTAAGATTTAAAAGTGAATCCTACAAAAATGTAGGATCTAGTAGTTCGTTTATTTTCTCTGTACCAATACAGAGTACATGTGTTGCTATCCTTTTTATTTCATCTCTGTTGTGACTCACAATGAGTGTAGTAGAGGCAAATAACTCGTGAGCTTTTAGTATTTCAGACTGAAGAGATAATCTCATCGATTCGTCTAGAGAAGATAACGGTTCATCTAGCAAGAGTACATCGGGTTTCCTAGCGATGGAGCGAGCCAAAGCTACTCGTTGTTTTTGTCCTCCTGATAATTTTGATGGCTTGCGCTTACGCAGCATATCCAGTCCAAAAGTTTCTATTAATTGGTCTGTATACTGTTTATTTTGTCCTTTATCTTGTCCAAAACGTATATTTTCTTCCACCGTCATATTGGGAAAAAGGGCATAATCTTGAAACATAAAGCCAATATTCCTTTTTTGTGGAGAGAGATTGATCTTCTTTGCCGAGTCGAATACTACGTTATCTCCTATAGCGATAACGCCTTTATCAGGCTTTTGTAGTCCTGCAATCATCCGTAACAAGGTTGTCTTTCCTGCACCTGAATGACCAAAAATAGCAACAAGGTCTTTATCTTCTATATTAATATCTATATTTAATGAGCGTTCTCCTTCGGATGTCAACATTTTCCGTTCTACATTTATATAAATCATACCTTTCGCATATATATGGAGGTTTATTCCCCTCCGGTTTTCATCCTGAATCCTTTATTAATACTATAAATGATTGTCAACAACACAAAAGAAGTAACAAACAAGATAAGAGAATATTTATTAGCTACACTATAATTCAAAGTTTGCACCTCATCATAAATTGCGATTGATGCTATTCTTGTTTGTTCCGGAATATTACCCCCAACCATGAGTACAATGCCAAATTCACCTATGCAATGAGCAAATGTGAGAGAAATACCTGTTATTATAGAAGGTTTTATATTGGGTAATAAAACACGGAAGAATGTTGTTATTCTTGATTTACCTAAGATATACGATGCTTCTCTTAAACTTGCAGGCAAACTGGCAAGTCCGCTTTGAAGAGGCTGTATCATAAAAGGTAGTCCGGCTATTACGCTTGCGATCAATATTCCCTCAAAAGAAAAGGCTAATCGGACATCGAAGTATTGCTCAATGAATCGCCCGAATCCATTTTGTGGGCTAAACGCTACTAGCAGATAATATCCTAATACTGTAGGAGGTAATACCATTGGCATACAAATCAAAGCTTCAAAGATCACTTTTATCCGATATCGGGTATAGGCCAATATATATGCAACAGGTAATCCTAGAAGGAAAAGTATACCTGTTGTAGCTATTGCTAATTTAGCAGTCAGTAAGAGAGTATCTATAAAATCAGTTTCCATATCTCAATATAATAAGTTCCCTATTGTTCTTAGTGTAACAATAGAGAATTGGTCTGTTACTATTTCTTTAATAAGCCGTATCCATAGCTACTCCAAAGCCTATCGCACTTTCGACTCATCGCATAGTTTATAAACTTCGATGCTTCTGGATTTTTCTCCGATCCCTTTATTAATACATAAGCTTGTTCAATAGGAGGACAATCCTTTTCATTGAATACATAGTATTTACCTTTACTTCTCATTTCCGGAGCCATAGCCAATGACAGCGCAACAAAACCCAGTTCGGCATTTCCGGAGAAAGCAAATTGTGCTGCCTGACCAATATTGTCGCCCCACACAATCTGACTGCTTATCTTATCGTATAGTTTCTTTGATTTGAGCAAGTTAACAGCGGCTTCTCCATATGGCGCACCCTTGGGATTGGCTATTGCTATTTTCTTTACTGATGACTGAAGTACAGTATTAATCCCTTTAGATACGTCGAGAGTAAGACTCCAAAGAGCTAATTTTCCATATATGTATGTTTTCACTTCACCATTTGCAAAGCCGCTCTCTTTCACTTTTTTAGGGAAATCAACATCTGCAGCCATAAAAAGATCAAATGCAGCTCCATTAACTATCTGTTGCGTTAACGTACCGGACGAGCCAAATGTGATATCTATTTTAGCTTTTGGATTTTCTTTTTCATATAGTTTTTTTATATCTTCGAGTACATATCTGAGATTTGCAGCAGCTGCAACTTTAACATTCTGTGCATTTGTATATATAAAGACGGATAGTAGTAATATTACTGTAAATAATAGTCGTTTCATAGTTCTCATTATTTAATTATTAGTATTTTATTTTTTAGAGAAAAAGGTAGGCTTAAATGAAATCATAACATATGCCCAAGTCGGAAATTTAGTATCAATATTCACTTGCTTTTTTACAGTATTGGTCTGATCGGTTTTGAAATAAGCACTCCAACCACCTTGCAAAGTTATTTCAGGTGAAATAGTATAGTTCGCCGTGATATCTAATTCAGAACCAATATTCTTTTTATCTGTTGAGCTTAATTCTTTAGTCAGAGAAAATGTGTGAAATGTTGCATCAACATTAAATTTTGAATTGGATTTAAATGTAATGCCTGCATACAAATCAGATAACCCTTGAGTTGGTAAAGTAGCCCAATATTCCATTGAGCCGTTAAATGAGTGATTCACACCATACAGCTTATTAAAAGTACGGTCTTTCCCTTGTTCCAGATCATATTTTGATCCCGAAAAATAGTCTCCTCCTAGTGTTATGCTCCACTTATTTGTTACTGAATATTGATTTTTTAAAGCCAATAGATAGCCTCTTAAACTTTTATCTTTAGGGTTGTGTCCAAATTGATAATAAGCTGTTGCGTAGAATGAATATGGGATTGTTTTGTCCTTAAAGCCCAAGTTACCGCCTACTGTATTTCGATAACTCAACTTGTTTATCAAATCATTTGTTGCTCCTCGTTGAAAACCATCATTAACCCAAAGGGCTGTAGCATCGAATTTTCCCAAAGATTTAGCTAGCCATATATAAGTCATCATTTTATATGATTTACTTACGTTGTAAGCAGATTCATAAAGGACGTCACCTCCATTGTTCCATGCGCTTCCAAGATGTGCCTTAGCTCCTGTTTTAGTTTCATACTTCAGTAATAACAGATCGTGGGAATTACCTGTATTACTCCAATTTGCAGCAGAGAAAAGACGTTTGTCGTCATATTCGAGAGACTGGCGTCCCAAGGTCGCCGAAAGTTCAGGAGTAAACATATATGCCCCCCATGCTTCGTAGAGTCCAAGAGAATTATTTGTACTATTAATACCTGTCTGACCATAGGTTCTTGAATCTTGCAATGTAATCTTAGCTTTGATTTTATCATCGCTGTAAGTAACATTTAGCCTCGTCCGAAGAGAACCTATAGTTGCATTATGCAATGTATCTGCTAATGGGCTCTGAAAACCATTTCGATACTCTGCCCGCGTCCGTATTTCTCCGTCAATCTTTACTGATTGCGAATAAACGGGTCCTTGAAGAAAAATTAATAATAAGCCAAAACAAATTCCTGAATAAAACTTTTTTTTGTCCATAACCTAAATAAATTAAGATGAAATAGATCGATATAAATTAAAAAGAATAACGATTCGTAAAAAAAATCAAATAAAGCATGCGAGTATATCATCTTCCATTTCAGAGATATACTTGTTTTGTTCTGAGACCATTCTCTCGAAACTTTCTATTAATTTGAATCCGAAATTTGTAATTACTGCACCACCTCCGTTTGTTCCACCGCGTTGACGTGTAACAACAGGTAATGGCGAAATACTATTAAGCTCTTTGATTATAACCCATGCTTGCTGATAAGACATTTTCATATCTTTGGAGGCCCCCAAAATAGATCCCCGACTATTAATTCGCTTCAATAGTTCAATACGTTTCGCATTGAGAAAACAACTTCCATTTTTTTCTATTTCTAGCTTAGATATAATTCGAAAGGGTTGATGCATGTCCTATTTCTTTTCAGTATTATATCAGAAATCATGCCATTGGATGTAAGTTTTAGATATACAGCGATATATGATTGTATGTATAATGAATCGCTCTCGTAAACCTACATTTATGTAGTCTAACGAGATCGTTTTTACCAAAATGTAGAAGGATTAAATCTTACGAATAAGGATATTCAGACATTTGATAAACTTAGAGAAGCTACTTTGGTGAGTTCAATGAAAAAGCATTCGATATAAAATAACAAAGACAACGGGTTTACTGTTATGCTATTATAATCAATTAAAACTGTAAAATATGAAACTAAGTGCTCGCAATGATTTAAAGGGAACTATTACAGACATCAAGAGAGGAGCTGTAATGGCTAAGGTAACTATTGATTTGGGGAATGGACAAACTATAGTATCAGTTGTAACGGTGGATAGCGTCGATGAATTGGAGCTAAAGGTAGGAGATGTTGCTCACGCCATAATAAAGTCAACAGAAGTGCTTATCGGAAAATAAACATTTTTGTAAATAAAACGTCTATTTATAAAATGTGAGGGAGAAGGTTTGTTCTCCCTTATCTTGCTTCATATCGAATTTCCCCTTATTAAGGAGAGTCATTCCATTTAGTTGAGATGAAGTCATTAACTTCTCGAGTATTATCAAACTATTATGTACATCACAATCTAGCTTAAAGAAGCATTCTAAGAGGTTTTGATTATTGTCACAAACTTTGATTAGAAAAACACCGTGTTCAGCAAAGAACAAATCTTCATAGGCATACATAACGTCTAAGCCGGTTGCATCTTTAATTATAAAACGAATTTTTTCTATAGTGGGTATGATAATGTTTTTGTTTTCTTTTGTATCCATAATAAGTCATTTTTCGGGATATAAATTATATAGCCATTCTATTTGCTTAATTTCTAAGGCTTCATTCTCCGTTTGGCATTTAAATAATGATGCACTAATTGCTTCACGAAACTCTTCATCTGTAAATGCAATCCCATAACATGCTAGTATAGTTATCAAATCAGTCTTTGATTTGCAACTGTAACAAGATTTTCTAAAATCATTACTTGATTGAATATACTTTATAAAAGCAAAAGCATTACTAAGAGCCATTTGTTTTTTTATTTTAGTAATAACAAATATTGAGCCAACATTTATATATATATGATAATGAGTCCTGATGCTATTTATTGCAGATTAAAACATACAAGAATGTGGGAAATTCTTCTGTAAAGTGGATATAAAAAGAAACTTATGGAATTATGAAAGAAACAATTCTTAGTTTGTAAAATCACCCATTTTTAGGTACCGCTAGAAAATTATTTGATTAAAACCGTATAGAGATATTACAAATCATTTTTATAAATATAATTGATGTTTAATCTTATTTTATATATTTGCAAATATTAAGTCGCTCTTTAGTGTAGTTAGAAAATTAAGCAGATCTAAGAACCAAGCTGGTTTCTAAATCGTTACCTATTGAAAAACGAACATCATGTAATGTGCTGGATAGTAGTCGATAAGGTGTTTCATTGTGTCTTGCTACGTGAAACGTCCACTTATATTAAAAGTAAGCAGAATGCAGAAGTTAATTCATGAACAAGGTTAAAATGATATGATTTGCTCAAGAATGTATAATACAAAACGATGACGATACAAATCTAAGAAGACCAGTTAACAAATGAAGTTCAAACTACTATAATGTAAATCACAGCAAATCCACAAACTTACAACTCCAGAAAAACAGATTAATAATTCGGCGTTTTGCTCCTCTTTGGTATATTTGATCGTGAGACAGATGTCAATAATGAAGTCGCCGAAAATTTCTCGTATTTGACTCGCTAAAATGATTCTTTTTATAATTACTTTATTTCACTTCAGAAAAAAAATGAAAGCTTAAATATGTGTTTCATATAATTTGTATTAGTAAGATATCTAAAACAATTATATTTAAGTAGTATTGATAGTGTTATTTTGTTTTTTTATCTGTGAATTTTATTGATTTTGAAAGTAAACGTCGCTCCGATTTACAACCTCTTGCTTTCCATTATATTATAAAGTGGAAAAACTCAAGATGAAGTTCTTTAAATCCGTTATAAGGACCATATACAAAACAATTATCTGACTATTACTGCAATCATAGCTTAGCTTCACTGTATTCGCTTAGTACTCTCGGTCATATACTTTTTTCTTTGTTTCATAGGATTAGTGTATTGATTTTACCACCTTAACGATTTATAATAAGAGAGTTAGTAATCTTAATTTAAGGCATAGGATTCAGTTGGTTCAGCAATTCAGTTGGTGAATACCCAAAGTATTTCTTAAATGCGTATGAAAAGTGCGATAGGTTTTCAAAGCCTGTTTCGTAACAGACATCAATAGGACGTTTCTGTTTTTCTGTGAACTGATAATGTGCCAGTTCAAGGCGTTTTTTGGTGAGCCAGCGTTGTGGGGTTGTGTTGAACACTTTACTGAAATCTCTTTTGAAAGTAGTTAAGCTTCTCCCAGTCAGGTTTCCAAATTTTTCAAGAGGAAGATTAAACATAAAGTTCTTTTCCATGTAGCCGGCCAGATCCACTTTTCCTGGTTTTTCAAAATTAGCCAGTATATTGTCTATACTTTTGTCGATTGTCCTCAGAATGCTAATAGCTTCTGTAATTTTTAGCGACGCAATATTCTCGGGCAATTCTTTCACGTCAAAATACGGGATCAGCGAAGACAGACAACTTCTCAGTAAGGGATGATTGTTGAAAAGATAGATTTTCGGCGATTTTAAGGTTTGGGCTGTAACATCCAGACCAGCATAAAAATCTCTTAATCTCGTTGTGGAAAGGTGCATCACAACTGTCTTATGCGGTTGCCCATCTTTGGGATAATTGATGATGGTGGCTAATTGGTTTCTTGGGATCAGGAAAATATCATTCTCCTTAAAAATATAAGTGGCATCTGCCTGAACGATTTTTGTTTCACCCGAAATGAACCAGATCAGCATATGGTGCTCAAAGATGATGTCCGACTTGAAAAACTTATCCTCGTAACAGGAAAGCTTGATATCATCTGTTATGTATCTTACTTCGTATTGCATGGTATATATTTTTGTTTCTTTCTTTTAAGGGAAATATTATTGTAAAAATAAAAAATTATTTAATCTGCTTTGTTTAAAAGTCCAATTTAACTTTTAAAGAACGGTAATATAAATGATATCCACTACCGTTCTTTTGAAATGGATCTCCTCTAAATACTCATAGTGTCTGCCATAGATGAAAAAATAACCTCTGTAATAAAGGCTGCTTTACTTGAGGCATAGACGGAAGCCATTGGTGGCGAAATTGTAGCCGGGATTGGTCAGCCATCATTTCGGTGATATTGAATTCTAATGCCACCTTTTCAATAGCATCCTTTCTCCTGCCGATTATGACCACATTAGCTCAATTGTATGTAATTCTCTCTCTGAAGCATAGTAAACACCCCTGTTGTCACCAGTAGCGACAGTGATTTTATCTTGGAACGTTTTCATTTTTTAGTTTGGGATTAAATAATTGAAAAAGATATGCCGCAGGTTTCTTCGGTCCATTTCCACAAACGTTTGGCTTCAGCCTCATCCAACGAATAACATTTAACCCCCGCAGACATCCGGCTATCGGATGCTAATAATGCTACCTCTACATCCTCACAGTATACGCCGCCAATATTATTCAGCAAAGGAGTTGTAGCGCACCATACGGTTGTGGCTGCTCCCTGCGGTATAGTTTTGAGTGATGCCAATACTTCGGGACGCATGTTGCCCTCTTCATCCACAAATCCCATTTTTATAAATAATTCCAATGAAGCTTCCCTTCCCAGTTCCGTTCCGGCAATGGAACCAGGATGCAGGCTGTATGCCCGTACATTGAAGGCTTTGGCTCGATTGTCCAATTCAAGAGCAAATAAATTACTGGCTGTTTTGGATTGACCATATGCCTGTAGTGTTTCATATTCACGGTGTTGAAAGTTAGGATCATCAAAATCGAAGGTTCCGAACTGGTGACCGAGAGAAGATACATTGATGACCCTTGCTCCATTCGCTTGTTTAAGTGCGGGCCACAGCCTCGCTGTTAATTGAAATTGTGCCAAATAGTTAGTCGCAAGTTGTGACTCGATGCCTCGGCTATCATGGCGAAGCGGGACCCACATAATACCCGCATTGTTGATCAGTAGATGAAGAGGCCTGCCGGAATCCAGAAACTTTTGAGCAAATACATCAATAGAAGCAGGAGCCATCAAATCCATCGGTTCTATTTCTACAAGAGCAATTCCTTCCAGGTTACGTTTTGCTTTTTCTACATCTCTTGCAGGTACAATAACGGTTGCTCCTGCCTGAGCCAATGTTTTGGTGGTCTCAAGGCCGATACCTGTGTTGCCACCGGTTACGATGACGATTCTTCCTCTCAGGTCAATACCTTTGATTACGTCTGCTGCTGTTGATTTTGCGTTGAAGCCCGAACCTATCGGGTGTTGCAGTGCTCCTTTATAATTGTGCTGTTCCATCTTTTTTAAGAGTATTTGTTATTGATCAAACAAAGGTAGATAGGACATCAGAATCAGACTTTGTTCAAACGTCTGAAGTTACTTTGTTTAAAAGACCAATTAAGGTGAAAAACACAGGAAAAAGCATATAAGCGAATCGCAACACTTCAATTTGCCTTGGTTCCTTAGTTCTTTGGCAAAATCGTTAAACTATTATTTTAATTTAAAACTTCAGCATAAAATTTATGCCAGACAGTGAAACATCGAAACTTTCAAGACTAATTGCACTGTTAATATTATTTATCTTAGTTTTTGGAACCAGACATAATACCTGAATCAGTATCATTGTTGTCTACTTGTTTATTACCACGATTAAACTGTTTTCCGAAATCAATATTAAAACTAAATTTTACGAAAATGGTATTACTCATATTCTTGGTATGTATCTCTGATTGAACAGGATTTAGTACTGCCCAATTTTCATTTTTAGCTTTGTATGTTTTTACAAAAGGATTGAATACTCCTGCCATAACAGACCAATTTGCCTGGCGATATCCAGCCATTATGATATGCATTAGATCGCCTTGCATCAATTGTTCTCCATATACATCCCTATTAGGAGGTGTTAATGTCATGAAACTAAGCATATAATTTTTATACATAAGATCTAAATTTACCTGAAGATCTTTCATCGTATAAGTATGTGTGTAGCTGTTCCCTTTACTGATGTATCTATTTAAGCGAGGGGTTACCGAAAGGATCATATGATCTTTCCATGGTTGTACTTTAAAGGTAATTTCAGCACTTAAATTTTGGAATGACTTTTGATTCTCATAGGTTCGAATAAAAATATTTTTATTCTTGTCATAGAGAACTGATTCCATTATTGGTTTGAACTGGTAATTATAGCCCAATAGTAAATCGATATTCAGTATCCCTTTTTTATAACCGGCCGAAAAATTCTGCATTAAATTCTCGTACGAATTAAGATTCGGATTTCCTTTTCTTATTTGCAAAGGATCTATAATCTGTTCTACATTATTTAGGTATGAGAGTGATGGCATGTTGTTTCGTAAATTCAGACGATATCGGAAGAATAATTGACTTGTTGGATTATATGTGATACGAGCTGACGGTTGTAAAGCATATTTTTCGATATTATTTCTTTCTTGGCTATAATATAATCGAGAAGTCGTAAGATTTACCATATAGCCCCATTTTCCTTTTGTTATCTCATATTCCGCATAAATATTACCTTCTGATTGCTTCATTGATACATTAGCAATATTGGAGCCTGAGTATTTGTTGTTTGCATATACTTGCATATACTTCAAACCTCCGGTAAGTTTTCCATCTCCGATCTTTCGTTCATAAATACCTTCTGCAATCAAAGAATACTTGTTTCCAGATATATTTGAGACTATATCTGTCTCAAGGATATTGTCCTTTTGTTCTTGGTATATACGCGTATTTTTTGAATCAATATATGTACCAACCACATTGAATATTACTGATTGTTCTCCCTTCATATTATGTTGAAAATATAAATCTAAGGCTGGCGATTTACGTCTCTCCGTAGAGTGATCATATATGGATATGGGAGATGTTAGGTCAGATGTCATAATTGTGCTTTTTCTATCTTCATATGCAAATGGCGTGTTCTCATCATTGTATCTTAATTGTACATTAAAGAAATATTTATCTTTCTCAACCAAACTATAATTAAGATCTGCAGATAACGATCTGTCATCAAAAGGAGTAGATTCTCCATTCTCAATACGATGTAGTTCTCTTGTTGGATACACGAATATCTCATTATATTCTCGTGTCCAATACTGTTTGCGGTGTTCATAAGAGGCATTAGCCGAGAACTCGGATTTCTTATGGTTAAACCTCATAGCTAATAAATTGTCTGATGATGTTTTATTCTTTCCCAGATTATTCCCTGAACTAGCTTCAATACTCCCTCCTGACTCATTGCGATGAGTAATATAGTTTATTACAACCGAGGCATTCCCATAGCGCACACTTGGATCGTCATGGTATTCTATACGGATAATGTCGTCAGGTTTCAAAGTTCTAATCTCCGTAGAGGTAACTTGTATGCCATTGATACGCAACTGTACTTCTCCATAGCCCGATGTCGAAACTTTATTATTCATCGGGTTAACCGTGATAAGAGGTAATTGTAGTTTTCTCATTAGATCAAGTCCATCTGTAGAAGTGGATATTTGCTGTTTCGAAGGGATAATTAATTTACGATCAGACTTATTTATCACAGCTTGGGCTACAATCCCTACCTCATGTAACATTATTGAAGAAGGCTGTAGCTGTATTTCAATATAACTGTCAATTGCTGTATGACTAATCGAATTATAGCCGGTTTTGTAACCGATATAGCTAGCCGATATCAAATAGTCTCCTATCGGAATATTGGGTATCTTGAACAATCCTTTTTCATCAGAAACAACTCCTGTGATAAATGTAGAATCTTGTTTCAATAATGATACATTTACAAATTCCAATGGAATATTTTCTGCTGCATCCGAAATTCTACCTAGTATATCTGATTGTTGAGCAAACACTGATTGTTGTGTTATTAACAGTACTAATAGAAATTGTAGTTTATTTTTAAATTTCATAATATTTAATTGTTTCGTTAAATTTTTAATTTTTTGTTATTCTTTGTTTTAAAAAAGAAAGTTGTTACTAATATGATTCCAATAATAAACGTAATGATCTCAGAAAGGGGCAATGACAAGATTACACCTGAGAGTTGAAATAAATTATTTGCAATCAGAAGAATAGGAATTAACAAAATTCCCCTTGCAACAGACATAATTGTAGATTGGCCCCCTTCTCCTAAAGCTTGAAAGATACTTGTTATTAATCCTGAGCAAGCAGCAAAAAGGCTTGATATTAACATAGCGATTAATACATTTTCTCCCGTTTCTATGACATTCGGATCGATATTGAATAAAGAAATAACGTATTCTCTAAAAAAGAAAAGAATTAAACCTATACCCACTGTTATTCGAATTAAATAAACAGAGGTTGTTTTTATTACATCTCTTAATCGATCATAATCTTTGGCTGCATAGGCAAATGCAATGAGAGGTACTACACCAATGAATAACCCCATCCCAATAAATTCAGATAGTTGAATTATTCGTTGGGCAATGCCGAATGCCGCAACTACATAATCTCCGTATCTCATCGCATAATTATTAAATAAGAGACTTGAAATAATGAGAAAGAAGGCCAATAGAAATGCCGAAATACCTATTTTAAAAATGTTAGTATATATTTCTTTACTTGGTTTAAAATATTTGATATTAATACTTTGTATATCGCTCTTCTCATTCAAAAAGTACATATAGTAAGCAACCGAAACAATATTTGAAATAACTGTTGCGATGGCCGCACCCATTACATCCATATTTAGAAGAAAAATGAATATCGGATCTAGTATAATATTCACTATTACACTGATAATCATGCCTATCATTGATTCTTTCACTGCTCCTTCTGCTCTGACTATCTGCCCTAATGTAAAGTTTGCAATAACAAAAGGACTTCCGATCAAGAAAACTAAAATGAAGTCTTTTGTGTGTTCTAAAGTTTCGCCACTAGCACCTAATAGACATAAAATAGAAGGCACAAAAGGGATACATATAATAATGAATAATATGCCTGCCATAAACGAAGAATATAAATTGACTACTGATACTCTCTTTAATTCTGATATATTCTTCTCTCCCAATAGCCTTGAGATGTAAGTTCCACCACCTGTCCCAAAAATATCACCTATTGCCATCAAAATAGTAGTAAATGGTAATGCCAGAGTTACTGCTGCCAGCATAGATGTATTGTTCAACAATCCAATAAAGTAGGTATCAATAATATTATATATGGTATTAATCACCATAGCAAGTATCATGGGGATTGCCATGTGCTTGATTGCTTTAGGAATAGGTGCTGATTCTAAATAGTAAGTAGATTTTTTTTCTTCTGTATGCATTGTAATTAAAATATAAACATACTAAACGTTTGGTATGTTTGTTGTTAAAAAAAATATGTAATAAAGGATTATACTTTCAATTCTTAAGATTGAATAATTTGCTACACATACCAATCGGTATGTGTATGTTCAAAAAAATATCAATGCTATTTTATTCTTAATAGGGCATATAAATTATTCCAATCTCTCGTCATTTCATTAAGACTCACAGTTCCAGTTTTTAATGCTATCATTTTATTTAATGCCACTCCATCACTCAGATTCAAAAACATGTGGGCAATGTCTTGGCTTAATAAATCTGTATTAATCTCCTTCTTTTCTTTTGCTATGTCAATTATTTTAGACCATGCATTAATCTCCTTATTTCTTTGGATCTCATTAATTTCTAAGAAAGTAGGAATTCTGCGAATAGCCTCTGATATAAATAGAAATACATTATCATCATCCATTGCATTGGCATTATCTGATGAGTTCCCTAAAAGTTTCAGATAAAAGTTATAAAAATCAAATAGTGAAGTCTGAGGGAAACTATTGTAGTTTGTAATCATTTCATGATTATAAAAATATTTTACTGCCTCCTCAAAAATTTCTTCTTTATTTGTAAAATGATGATAGATCGCTCCTTTAGTCAGCCCAATTTCTTTAACGATTTCGCTCATTGTCACCTCTTTATAGCTTTTACGAAGAAATAATCGTAGAGATTTTATAAGTATTTCATTTTTAGTATCACCCATATTACATACCAATTGGTATGCAAATGTAATAATAAATTTTAATGGATAAATATATTCTACATTTTTTTCTTTTTAATGGATAATTTGAAATAACAACGAAAGGAACCTCCGTTCGCCAGTCTAAATTGCCCCCTTGAAGATTTTTTGTTTAGGAGCAACAAAAAATGACAGTTTTTGTTGCTAAAAAGCTAACAACTTTATTATACATAAAAGCAAAGAATATATTTACTCTTTTGTCTGCCTCATTCTGTATATTTGTAGAAAAAAATTAGAATTTGTAAATAGTAGTTCAGACAATGATAAAAGTTATAGCCGAGGATTTTATAAATGAAGAATATTTAGATATTGTAAAACCTCTTTATAAAGAATTAGTTGCTAA
Organism: Dysgonomonas mossii; assembly: GCF_004569505.1. Taxonomy (NCBI): domain Bacteria; kingdom Pseudomonadati; phylum Bacteroidota; class Bacteroidia; order Bacteroidales; family Dysgonomonadaceae; genus Dysgonomonas; species Dysgonomonas mossii. Next base: position 245 of record NZ_SPPK01000008.1, on the reverse strand, counting down.
GACTAAATTGGAAAAGGATTGTATTGAATATAATCTTTATATAGATCAGGATGATAAAACTCACTTTATCTTCATAGAAGAATGGCCGGATCATGAGGCATTGGACAGGCATTGCCAAACAGAACATTTCAGAAGGCTTGTACCCCTAATTAATAAACATCAATCCAAAGAGTGTGAATTTACAATTATGGAAATTTTTCAATAAGTACAATAAGTTTTAACATAAACAGATGAAATACATCTTA